>DATDFI010000314.1:0-5720 GCA_036522695.1 Bacteroidia bacterium
CATTGGTGCATTTTACCTTAAAGGTGTAATCACCGGGCGCGAGGTTGGTATATGCAGCGAGTGTGCGCGAGCCCGAACTGATCCAGGAAGAATCGTATCCTTCGAGCATGTATTGGTAATCCACATCTTTAACCGAAGTGAAATCGTTGGCCGAGAATTCGAAGGAGAGCGAGTTCTGGTCGTGCGTGAGTGAAATGAAATGCGTGGCGAAGTTGGCCGTATCGCTGCTGTAATAATTATTGAAGAGCCGGATGCCTGAAATAAAAACATGCGGAAATGAAGGAGGCTCCACGATACGGGAAGGATCGAACATCACGATGCCATCGCTGCAGGCCACAAAAATACAGCCTTCGGGCGAAATGCAAAGCGGCATAGGAAGTACTTCACGCGCATTAAAACCCAGCACGCGGTTGAAATTGGTGAATGTTTTATTTTTGGCTGAATATTTCCAGATGCTCTCGTTGGTCGCCAGCCAAACATCCCCGTTCTTATCGGTGATCACCGACAGGCAGGCCAAACTATCGAATGCATGATTTCCGGGGACCTTGTAAAATTTTCCGTACGAGGGATTGTATACCCGCAGGCCCGTCTCGGTTCCCACCCAGGTGTTCTCTCCCACCATTTCCACAAAAAACAAGTTGTCGCTCGGTAAACAATCTTTGGTGGAATCGTTGCGGTAATGCTTCAGAAAAGTTCCGCCAGCATCGGTTTCGTAAAATCCTTTTTCGGGAGTGGTAATGTAGATCCTTCCATTCGCTTCAAGGATGTCATTCGACCGGCCCATCATTTTTCCTCCCGGCTTCAAAGGCGTTGAGGTCCTTGCCTGCAGGTCGATGATCTCGATCCCGGTGCGATCATTAAGCACCCAGGCATTCCCGTCCTTTTTATTTTTAAGCCGCCAGGGATTGAAGAAATGCGTTTTCTGTTCCGGCCCGGTATAAGGATCGATGTGGTCACCGTATTTTCCTTTGCGGGGTTCAATAAAGAAAACCGCCTGGCCCCCTCCCGCGAGCACGGTATTATCCGGCAGCGCGACCAGGGTCACCGCGTTTATTACATTTTCACTTTTTTCATAATGTTGCAGCGGAAGCTGTTTTACCAATTCCTTCTTGTGATAATCGTAAATGCTTGTTCCCGCCCCGCTGGTCACCACCAGCAGGCTGTCGTTCGTTACGCAAAAACCGGAGATCTCTTTTCCATTGGAACGATCGAAGAAGGCCACCGCCAGCTTTTTATTTTCAATGAGCGGGAATTCCTGTTTGAGCGGGTTGATGATGTTCACCCCTCCCGAATAAGTCCCTATCCATAATCTTCCGTCTCCATCCTTGAAGATCCCGCGGATGGCATTATCACTGATGCTGCTCGAATTATTATAATCGTATTTGAAAATGGAAATGGCACCCGTACGGTGATCGTAACGATTCAGTCCGCCTCCCAGGCTTCCCATCCAGATGTCACCGTTATCGTCTTCGCAGAGTGAGCGCACGTTATTAAAACTTATCCCGCTGGGATCATTGGTCCGACTCACATACTGGTAGAAAACATTTTTAGCCGGCTCATAACGGTAAACACCAAGGTAGGTGGCATACCACACATTTTGTTTGCTGTCGATCATCACTTTGTGGATGAGATCGAGGCCGTGGCTGTTGCTCACCGGTTTCCCATCCGGGCCCACTACGTTCTCCTGGGGGATATTGAAGATCTTTTTGGTTTCGGGATCCATCTTCTGCACACAGCTTTTCGATCCGTCCGATACCCAGGTGCTGTACCACAAATAACCCTGGGCATCCTGCTTTATATCCTTTATCCGGTTGCTTGCGATAGTAGTTGGATCATCTTTTTTATGGAGGAAATGTATCCAGTCGTCTGTTGCGGGATCATACAGGTTTATTCCACCCTCCCAGCACGCGATCCAAACGCGCCCTTTCGAATCCACCACGCCACCGTTCGCAATTCCCCCGCTGAAACTGTTCGGATCGAGTGAATCGTGCACGTAATTGGTGAATTTTTCCCTCACAGGATCAAAGCAGCTTACCCCTTTATCGAAGCAACTGATCCAAAGCCGCCCGAGTTTGTCTTCCATGATATTGGTAACGAAATTTCCGGGAATGGAATTTTTCTGAAGGGAATCGTGATGGTACTCCTTAAAATAATTTCCATCGTAGCGGCACAGGCCTTTGCTTTGTGTTCCCACCCACATGAAGCCCCTGCTGTCGCGAAAAAGGCAGACCACCGAATTTTCCGGGAGGCCATTGCTTACATCGAGGTGTTCGAAGCGCACATCGCTGTTTTGGGCCGGGACAATAAAGGCCTGCAACAGAAGGAGGGAGAAAAAAAGTATACGCATCGTTGAGGAAACACAAAGTTTAAAAAATATTTGGATTCTATGTGATTATCTCTATATATTTGCCCCTCAATGAAAAGAAATTCAAATAACGCATGGTGGCTGTACTCTTAACAGAGAACAGCACTGTCTTTATTTGACCTAAGATAAACCCGGGCCTGCTGTTCAAACCAGCGGGCCTTTTTATTTACATGAAAAAAATTTCTTTACATATACACGGTAAGCGCCTGTTGGCCGATACACTCACGCCAGTGAGTATTTACCTGCGTGTGCGCGATAAGTTTCCGGGCAGCCTTTTGCTCGAGAGTTCCGACTATCATGGCAACGAGAACAGTTTCTCTTTCATTTGCTGCGGGCCTATTGCAACCATCAGTGTTTCGGATCACGGGGTAAAAAAATATTTTCCGGGTGGAACAACCGAGGAGAGGAAGCTGGAGAAAGGTGAAAGTTTGAGTGATGTGCTTTCGGGTTTCAGGAGAATGTTCGATATGAAAAATGCAGGCCAGCACGCCAATGGAATACACGGATTATTCGGGTACACGGCTTACGATGCGGTAAAATATTTTGAGAACATCCCGGTCCATGCTGCAGCGGAAGAAAAAAAGATACCTGATCTTGTTTACTCGGTTTACCGTTACGTGATCGCCATCGATCATTTCAGGGATGAAATGTTCCTTTATGAATATAGTGTTGATGAAAATTCAACGCTTGATCGGTTGGAGGCCATTATTTTTCACCGGGGAGTGGCTCAATACAAATTTAATGTTCATGGGAAAGAGCATTCTGACCTGACCGATGAGGAGTTTGTGAAGATGGTAAAGAAGGGCAAAGAAGAATGCAGAAGGGGAAATATCTTCCAGGTTGTATTATCGAGGGAGTTCAGGCGTTCATTCACCGGTGATGAATTCAATTTGTACCGTGCGCTTCGGTCGGTGAATCCTTCACCTTATCTTTTTTACTTCGATCATGGTGATTTCAGGATATTCGGTTCTTCACCGGAAGCGCAGCTGGTGATAAAGGACAAGGAAGCGCAGATACATCCCATTGCCGGAACGGCAAAGCGAAGCGGGAACGATACAAGGGATAAAGAACTTGCCGAAGCTTTACTGAACGATAAAAAGGAGAGAGCGGAGCATGTGATGCTGGTCGATCTTGCCCGCAACGATCTCAGTCGGAATTGCCACGAAGTGAAAGTGGATGTTTTTTCGGAGGTGCAATATTATTCGCACGTGATCCATTTGGTCTCTAAGGTTACCGGTAAAATGAAGAAAGGTGCTGAGGCCATGCAGGTGTTCGCAGATACTTTCCCGGCCGGCACATTGAGTGGAGCTCCCAAGGTGAAGGCGATGAACATCATTAACGATTGCGAACATGATGCGCGGGGATATTATGGCGGGGCGATCGGCTTTATGGGTTTTAACGGTGACCTGAATCACGCGATCATCATCCGTTCATTCCTGAGTAAGAATAATACCTTGTACTATCGTGCGGGTGCGGGTGTGGTGATCGCATCCAAAGAGGAAAATGAGCTGCAGGAGGTGAATAATAAACTGGCGGCATTAAGGGCAGCAATTGAGAAAGCAGAAGAATTATAGCACTACGAATTACGAATGGCGAATTACGAATTTTGAATACGCATCATGTTTATCGATATAGATCATATTTAGTTTTATGAAAGGGCAACGTTCATATAAGGTCAAAAAGGAGGACTTACTTTATCCCGAATTAAGTTTCAAGATAGTGGGATTATTATTTGAGGTTTGCAATAAGTTGGAGTATGGTTATCTTGAAAAGCATTATTGCGATGGCATGGCCGCCTTGTTGAAACAGGAGGGTATTCCCTTCCAGCGGGAAGTTAAAATGGAAATAAAATTAGGTGATGAGGTGATCGCAAGTGGCAGGGCGGATTTTATTATTGACAGGAAGATCGTGCTCGAGATGAAGAAAGGCAGGCAATTCAAAAAAAACAACATCGGCCAGTTGCACAGTTACCTCAAAGCATTAAACATGGAGCTTGGAATACTTGCCAACTTCACACCGGATGGTTTGATCTTTAAACGGATAGTTAATACCAACACCAATTCGTAATTCGTTTTTCATAATTCGCAGTATATGAAAATATTAGTATTCGATAATTACGACTCCTTCACCTACAATCTTGTTCACTATGTTGAGCAGGTGAGCAAGGCGCGGGTGGATGTGTTCAGGAATGATAAAATAGCGCTGAAGGAAATAAATAAGTACGACAAGATTCTATTGTCGCCCGGGCCGGGCGTGCCGAAGGAGGCGGGCATACTGATGGACGTGATAGAGAGATATGCTCCATCGAAAAGTATTTTCGGGGTTTGCCTGGGCCAGCAGGCCATTGGCGAAGTGTTCGGGGGAAAGCTGGTGAACCTCGATTCGGTTTACCATGGAGTGGCAACGCAAATGAGGGTCATTAAAGACGATATTTTATTTAAGGGCATCCCGAAAAAATTCATGGCGGGTCGTTACCATTCCTGGGTGGTGGATGAAAAGAAATTTCCCGCGCAACTGGAGATAACTGTAAAAGATGCGAACGGCTTTGTGATGGGACTGCGGCATAAAAAATACGATGTGCGGGGCGTGCAGTTCCATCCCGAGTCGGTTTTGACCGAATATGGTTTGGATATGATCCGTAACTGGGTAAATGCAGGATGAAAGAAGTGCTTCATGATCTTTTTGACCACCGTTCCCTTTCCTTCGAAAAGGCGAAGGAGGTGCTGGTGAACATCGCTTCCGCGAGATACAACCCTTCGCAGGTGGCGGCATTTATGTCGGTTTACCTGATGAGGCCGATCACGGTCGAAGAGCTCTCGGGTTTCCGTGAAGCGATGCTGGAACTTTGCCTGCGCACGGAATTCGATACCCATGAAACAATTGATATCGTTGGGACTGGCGGTGACGGAAAAAATACATTCAATATTTCCACGCTCGCCTGTTTTGTGGTGGCCGGTGCGGGGATCAAAGTCACAAAGCACGGTAACTATGGTGTGAGCTCGGTGAGCGGTTCGTCCAATGTGCTGGAAAAACTAGGGTATAAATTCACCAGCGATAAGGGTATATTGCAGTCGCAGCTTGATCGTGCGGGGCTTTGCTTTTTACACGCTCCCTTATTTCATCCCGCAATGAAAAGTGTGGCTCCCATCCGTAAAGAATTAGGGGTGCGTACTTTCTTCAATATGCTTGGCCCCGTGGTGAACCCAGCGTTCCCCAAATATCAATTGCTGGGCGTATATGATCTTGAAATGGCACGCCTGTATAATTATTTGCTCCAACAAACGGGAAATGAATACGCCATTGTTCATTCCTATGATGGCTATGATGAGATCTCGCTGACCGGCACTTACAAGGT
>DATDFI010000315.1:0-5467 GCA_036522695.1 Bacteroidia bacterium
AGGCGCCCCGGTTGGATGAGATCCTCGTGATCAGCCACCCGAGGAAAATGCCGATGGCGGCTGCTCCCGCCACAATGATGATCTCGATGGTACTTAAATTTATATCTCCCATGTTAAGTGTTATAAAAGTTAATTGATCAATAAAAAACCCGTACAATATTTACCTCGCTATCGCGGATAAAACTGTACGGGAAAAAAATGCGGTCCGTGCGAACACGGTCCGCAAAATATCATGAAAGCGCCTTATCTTTCTTCAGGTAATCCGAAACAAATTGTTCGATCTCCACAATGCGGTCGCTGAGGTCCTGGCTGAAAAGCTGGCCCTCGTTTTCCGAATTGATATATTGTGTTGAGAACTGCAAAGCACACATAGCCAAAAGGTCCTGCTTATCGGAAACGGCATAACTGGAAGCGTATTCCTCCAGCTTCCGGTTCACCATTTCGGCAGCGCGCATTACATTGTCGCGCTCCTCCGACCTGATGGTAAGCGGATAATCCCTGCCGGCTATACTCACTTTTATGGAGATCTTACTCATCGTTTTTATCGGCCGGACCCGTTTAAGGATCCTTTAACCGTTCAAAAGAGCTATGCTTTTATCTATTTCCCGCACCAGCTCGTTGATCTTGTATTTAATATCTGTTGTATTACTGTCGTTAATGGATGTGATGGTTTTCGCCAGCTTAAGCACCTTTATTTTCTCCTCGAGTTCGGCTATACGTACTTCCTTTTCGGTGATGGTACGCCTGAGTTCCTGTTTTTCCTGCTCCGCCTTCACAAGATCGTCCTTCGACTTCTTGTGCAGGTGCACCAGCTTTTCGATCTTGGATTGAAGGCTGGTGAGCGTATGCCCCAGGTTACTCATGTATTTATGCTTATGCTAAACGAGGTGCTAATTTAAGGATTTTTTTAACTTGTGAAAGCTTTGAGTCGTATGCCTTTGAACCCTTTAACCCGGCCTTTCATCCTTTTGTTCCTATGTGCAGGGCTTTGTGCTCCGTTGCACGCGCAGGGGGGCGGTGAGCATTACCTGGCCGTACATTTCATTTACGGTTCAAAGCCCGCGCGGGGGCATAAGCGGGATGAGATGAAATTTTTCGGTGGCCTGCATGGCGGGCATTCCACTATGGAGCTCGACAGTGTGGATTACGGCTTTATCCCTTCCGGTCGCGTGCATCTTTTCGCGCACCGCAAAACCTTCAACAGCATGTTCGTTGCGCATAAAACGCACGGGAGGCCGGTGTACCCGGTTGGCGATAAAACGGTGACCATCATCATCCCGGTCACCGAGGAACAATACCAAACCATACTTTCAACCTGTAAAATGTATTGCGATAAAGCGCCCTACGATTATGCATTTTTCGGGATGCGCTGTGCCGCTTCCGCCAAGGACATTTTGCAGCAGGCCGGCATTTTCAAAAAGCATTCACGCTTCTTCACGGTAATAACCACCTTTTATCCCAAGAAACTGAGAAAGCGACTGCTCCGTATGGCTGAAAAGAAAAATTACAAGGTCATCCGGCAGGAAGGCCGGTCCTCACGCAAATGGGAAAAGGATTGAAAAAGGAAGGAAAGGTTATTTGCGCTACCCACAAAAACAAACAAAGCCGCCCTTAGGCAGCCTCCGCAAAAAAATAAAAGGAAAGTAAAGCTTACTTCATAATAAAAACCCAGGCATCGGGAGTGCCGTACTTGGCATCGCTCAGCTCGCGGTTAGCGGCCTCCTCGTTGGTGGTGCTGATCACGCAGGTGTAATACAAGCCCTTTTTCTCATTAAAAATAATGGTTGACATGGGGAAGCCGCGCTTGATGTAATCGGCTTTGCGGCCGAGGGCGCCTTCCTTATTCTTGAAGGCGCCTACGATCACATAATAATTCGGCATCACCATCTTCCCGTCCTCATCCAAAAAATCAGAAGCATTGGCATTACGCATCATACCGGTGCTGTCGTTCATGTTTGAATTGTTATTCGCTTCAGGATTCGGCCCCTTGGGTCCATTTCCTCCACCGTTATTGCCGCCATTACTTTTCATCTGCTCCATTTGCTTTTTCAGGTCCTCGATCTGCTTCTGGTTCTCCTCGTTCTGCTTTTTAAGAACGCTGAGCAAGCTGTCCGTCATCGCATCCTGTTTCATCTTATCGGGATTGTTCAGGGTAGTAGGATCGACCGGCTTCTCTTCCTTCTTACCGAAAGTGTAACCGAGCATGATCTCGTGCGAGCCGCCCGAATACGTGGAGATCCTGCCAACAGCAAGCTCGTAAGCGTAACCCGCGCGCAATGATTTATTGATGCGTATGCCGAGGTTCAATCCCACTGCATAATTACTGCGATAAGTTACCGCGAACCAGCCGCGCTTTTCCCAATCCAATACCGCGTTCACATCATACTGGAAAGGCGTGTTCTTCGCGTAACGCAGCATCACCAGCGGGTAAACTTTCAAGCCTTTGTCCTTATTGATGTCGAACGTATATTTTGCCGAGAACATAAAATGACGTGCAAGAACATAATACGCATCGGAAGGACCGCTGTTATATTCGATCTTGTTACCGAGCAATTGGGGGGCCGCCAAGCAAATTTCAAGCGTTTTCCACATATATGTCATCCCGAAACCACCATCGAGCACCGTTTTGTGCACGGCATTTTGCAGCATAAGCGGGTCGTTGGCATCCTTTACGATCGCCCTCGTGAAATCGATCTTGCTGTCGATAATGCCGATGTTGGCACCGAACATGATGCGGTTATCGTCATTGATGTTGATCTTATACGAGTAGGCAGTGCTGAAGCCCGTGCGCTGGGTGATGTCCGTCACATCCGAGAACAGCACACCGCCCAAACCGATGTTCTTCTCCTGTATCGGACCTTCAAGCGTAAAAGCGCTGGTCACCGGTGCACCGGGAATGTCCTTCCACATGGATTTGTGGATGAGCGAGGCATTCACGAACTCCGTGTTTCCCGCAAGGGATGGGTTTTGAAGGAAGGGGATCGCGTAGTACTGGCTGTACAGCGGCAACTGCTGTGCGCTTGCCACTCCCGCCATCGCGAGGAACGAGAACCCTATCAGTAAGTGCTTCTTCATATATATTGTGTTAGATGCGTTCGTAATTGATGTAAACGTTTACTTGCTGTTGAGAATGGTGATGGATCCTTTGAAGGTCTTATCGAGCTGCGTGAGTTTCACCACGTAGTAATAAGTACCGTCCGGCAAAGGATTGCCTTTGTAAGTTCCGTTCCAATCGTTCATATAACCCGTAGTGGAGAATACCTGCTGGCCGTTCCTGTTAAAGATCGATACTTCGTTATCCGGGAAGTACAGGATCTTATCGATATAGAAATCATCGTTATAGCCGTCACCGTTAGGCGTCATAAGGTTGGCTATCACCAAAATAGGATCGCTTGTATCCACATATACTTTAACACTATCAGAAGCCACGCAACCTTCCGATGAGGTCACATAAACCGTAAAGGTGGTAGTTACCGTAGGTGTTGCGGTAGGATTAGGGATGAAAGGATTATCCAGGATAAAAGGCATCCAGGAATAAGTTGCTCCACCGGATGCCATCAATTGCACCTCATCCCCGATCTTGATCGTTGTATCATTGCTGACCGTAACTACAGGCAACAAATACATGGTCGTGTTCAACGCTGCGGAGTTCGCAGTACAACCTGTTGTCGAATCTGTGATCGTCACGGCAAACGAACCTGTTGTGTCAACGTAAATGCTGTCGTTGGTAGAACCGTTGTTCCATGCATACAGGTAATTGATATTAGAAGGCGCAACCAGCAGGATGCTATCGCCCTGGCAGAATTGCAAGGCACCGGTCACGGAAACCGTAGTGAGCGGCAAAGGATTCACCACCGTGTTAATGGTTATCGTATCGCGGCAGCCCAGGTCAGATGTCACCGTTAATGTAACAGGGTAAGTACCTGCCGAAGCATAGGTATGGGTGGGGTTTTGCGAAACAGAAGAGCCGAGATCCCCGAAATCCCAAACATTGGATTGTATAGAGCTGTTACCGGTGATCGTGCTGGTGTTGGTGAACACCGAAAGACCACCGAAACAAACATCAGGCACGGTAAAGCCAGCAACCGGCTTCGGGTAAACGATAAGGGTCATCGCTATTGTCGTGTCGGGATTACAAACCCCGCTTTGCACCACCACCTCATACATCATAGTGTCCATGAGGTTCGCGTACTGCAAAGTGTCATCGGTATTCAGCGTACTGTTCCATGTCACCCCATTATCGGGTGAAACGAGCCAATCGATAACATTGCCTACATAACCGGTAAGCGTGAGCGTTCCGCTGTTCGTTCCCGCGCATATGCCGGGTGCCTGCGTAATGGAGCCGGTAATGGTGGCAGGAGTAACCGTGATCGTGTCGTTGGTTGAAATATCCTGCGGGCAGGAACCACTTTGCACCACAGCGTGGTAAATGGTGGTCATTGTAAGATTATTGTACGTAAGCGATGTGGTGGTATTGGAAACCTGTACCCAGGTGTTTCCACCATCCGTTGAATATTCCCAGCGAATAATGTTGCCGGTCTGTCCGCTGAGCGTAAGTGTTCCATTATTATTTCCTGAACAAACAGTAGCGTTAGAGGTAACTGTTCCTCCGAAGCTGGAAGGATAAACAGTTATGGTCACAGGTGCCGAAGTATCGTTGCTGCAAACACCACTCTGCACCACTACTTCGTACATAGTAGTTTGGGTAAGGTTGGCATAAATGAGCGTGTCATCTGTATTGCCATTGGGTATCCAGGTCACTCCACCGTCAGTAGATACCAGCCAGTTAAGAATAGCACCGGTGTAACCCGTTACCTGCAGGGTATCACCATTCACAAGACCACAGATGGTAGCGCTCGAAGCAAGTGTTCCGGCATTACTGATAGGATCAACCGTGATGGTAACATCATTGGAATTCATCGCAGCGCAAACCCCGCTTTGCACCACGGCATGATAAAAAGTGGTTTGCATGAGGTTAAGATAGTTCTGCGTTGTACTGGTATTCGCAACAACATTCCAGGTGTTACCACCGTCTGTTGAATATTCCCAGCGCAACACATTGCCCACTTGTCCTGACAAAGTAAGAGTACCCGAATTAGCTCCTGCGCAAACGGTAGCGTTAGAGGTAAGCACTCCACCCACCGTAGCCGGATCAACGGTCACCAACGCATCGTTGGTCGTGTCAGCCGCACAAACACCGCTCTGCACTATTGCATGGTAAAGGGTTGTTTGGATAAGGTTGGTATAGACCTGAGAATTTGTTGTGTTCGCGATCGCATTCCAGGTCACGCCACCATCGGTAGAGAATTCCCAGCTGAGGATTGAACCCGTTTGGCCTCCGAGCATAAGTGTCCCATTGTTATTACCGGAGCAAACGGTTGTTGAAGAAGGCGAAACCGTTCCAGCCACCGTGGGTGATGTAACCTGGATGGTCACATCCGATGAGTTCATCTCCGCGCAGGGTGCA
>DATDFI010000316.1:0-9610 GCA_036522695.1 Bacteroidia bacterium
GCGCAAGCGTTTCGCCTTGCTGTGCGATCCTTTTCTTTTTACCCAATTTTTTTGACATGGTGTCAAAAATAAGGATTTACTCCAAGAAAGGATTACCTGCAATTGCTGTTGGCATCGCATTTCTCTTTCATCTCGAGAAAGGAATGTACGATAACGGGATATGCCTTTGCGCTGAAAAAATGTGTTTCGTCCTTGAGCGGGATCACTTCAAGCAAACTATCGTTCATGTTATGTTTCAGGAAATCGATATTGCTTGGGTAAACAAGGTCATCCTTTAAACCCTGCACCATGATCACGGGACAATGGATCTTGTCCCAATCGTTCTTCATTTTCTCCAACTCCTGTTTATGACAAAGTTTTTCTTTGGACGCGGTGACATACATGGAAGGAAAAAGATATTTGTAATGATCGTTCACCATAAGGTAGGAGATACTGTAGGTCCTTTCCTCCCCCGGTTGTATGGCAGGGGCTACCAGCACGAGGCCGTCCACCAGTTGCGGGTACAACATGGCAAGCCGGGAAGCGATAGGGCCACCGTACGATTTTCCCACCACGATATTTTTACCCGACCGATTGCGGATAAGGTTGAAAACCGGGCGTACAGCCGCCACATTGCTGTCGATACTTGTCTCCGCATCACCAAAGCCGGAATAGCCGTAGCCTGGGCGATCGATCACATAAAAATTATAATTCCTGCGCAGTAAGGTATCCTCAAAATATTTATTGTACCTCGACATACTGCCCGGTGCACCGTGAATGATGATGAGGTTATCTTTTGCATGGTTGTCGATGATGAGATAGCGGATGCTGCGGCCGATGGCAGTATAATAGCCCAGCTCGAAATCCGCTTTTTCCTGTTTCAAACGATGAATGATGGTTTTATCATCCTCGCGGAATTGCAGCAGTTTTCCCCAGGAAGAAAGGACGAGAACCAGCGCAGTGAAGAATGTTAACGCGGTAAAGCGTTTTAATTTTTTTTTCATGAAATGTCCTGGAAAAAAGTAACAATTAATAAGACGAATAACCCCGTTCAAAATTGTATGGCAGGAGGAAAAGTTGTGATGGAGAACACGGTATTGCGGATACAATGGGACGACCCGGTGTTAGCGCGGCCTTTCTTAACCATTTGTGCGGAAAGCATGAGCTAATTTACAAACAGGGGATTACTTTGTCAAGTTTCATTAAAAAAGTTTGTACCCGCGGCATTGGATTCCTCGGTCAACACACCGGGCCAGAATCTCGCCCGAATCACAATCCGCAGTTTTAAAACTGCAAATAGATCGGCATCACGGGCTGGGCCTGTTTCACCTGTATAGTGATCCAGATCACGAGTAAAAGAACCGCAATGCGGCCCGCAATGCCAATGCGGGTTAGTATTTGCTCCGATCCTAATTTAAGCGAGCGGGGCGTGAAATGGATCGCGTAGCCTAAAAGCATCACGTAAAATACCGGTGCGTAGGCGTTGAACATCGTGAGTGCCGCCTCACCGTTGAAATTGGTGAATATCTGCGTTAAAATAGTGGTGCTGTCGGTAAAATTTTTTGCCCTGAAAAATATCCAGCAAAAACAAACAAAGTGAAATGTGACGACCACGCCAATTATGCGGAAGACGAACCAGGTGCGACCCAGCGATGCTCCCCGCGCAATTCCTCTTCTTGCCCTCCATTTTTCCGATAGTTCAATCCGCCACTTGTCTAACGAAAGCGCGAGCCCGTGCATGCCGCCCCACATTACAAAATTCCAGCTCGCCCCATGCCACAATCCCCCGAGAAGCATGGTGGTCATCAGGTTGAAATACTGCCTGAATTTCCCTTTCCTGTTCCCACCCAGCGAAATGTACAGGTAATCGCGCAGCCACGATGAAAGTGAAATATGCCATCGTCTCCAGAATTCAGTGATACTCCCGCTCTGGTATGGCGAGTCGAAATTCACGTTGATGGTAAAGCCCATCCATTTCGCCATGCCAATGGCCATATCCGAATAGCCTGAGAAATCGCAGTAGATCACCAATGCGTATCCGTAAACAGCCAGCAAACATTCAATACCGGAATGACGCGTTGGATCATCAAAAATATATTGCACGAAATTCACATTGATGTAATCGGAGATCACCACTTTCTTGATCAGGCCGCCCAGGATCAGGTAAAGACCGTGCGCCACATCTTCCTTCGTCACTTGTATGTCCTGGCGGATCTGGGGAATAAAATCGGAAGCGCGAACGATGGGTCCCATCACCAGCTTCGGAAAAAAAGAAAGAAAGAAGCAGTAATCGAGAAAGCTGGTCACGGGTTTAAATTTCCCGCGATAAACATCGATGGTGTAACTGAGATTCTCGAAGGTGTAAAAGGATATCCCTACGGGAATGGTAAGCTCGAGTAAATTGAAATGACCCAGGTTGAGGTCATTCACCGTTTGAATGAAAAGATTGGTGTACTTGAAGAAAACGAGCAGCCCCAGGTTGATGATCACGCTGAGGACCAACAAGGCTTTTTTTGCGCGCGAAGCGGTGGCGCGGTAGATCGCGTTGCTGAGATTGAAATCGATAACGGCCGCTACAAGAATGAAAGAAACGTACCAGCCGCAGGCCTTGTAGAAAAAGTATAGCGAGAATAAAGTGAAAAAGACCACGCGCGCCACCTTCTTCTTGTACAGGAACTGGTAAATACAAAGGACGATCGCGAAAAAGAAAAGAAAGAAAGAACTGTTGAAGAGCAGCAGGTCGTGCTTGTTGTAAAATAGACTTTCGTAGATCTTATCCAGGTCGAAGCTCATTGCGCGCTCAGTTCAATTTTGTTTTGGCGTAACGCGCATACCCCCTCACAAAAGCCTTATAAAAAAGTTCGCCTTGTATTTGATAGCCTCTCATGCTGTAATGGATACGATACACATCCGATAATCCCTTGGCGTGCCACTGGGCCATAGAGCCATAACCACCACATGCCGCAAACCAATCCCAGTATGCCAGGTGGTGTTCCGTTGCATAACGGATGATGGTGCTTCGCACAAGCAGGATATCGGGGTTTTTCACACGCCCCCTCCTGCCCGCCCTTTTAAATGAGTCACCGGGAGTGGTGAGGAGCAGGCACGCGCCAGGATTATTGCGCTGAATGGCGGTGACCAGTGAGTCGATCTGTTTATAAAAAGTATCGGCTGAAAAATATTTTCCACCGAATGATTCATTGGTGCCGAGTGAAATGATCACAAGATCGGGTTGCAGGTACGACATCTGCTGAACAAAATATTCCGACTCCGAATAATTCCTGTATTGCGCGCCATTCACACCGATCATATCGTAAAGCACACCGGGTTTTCCATTCTCGAGTAACATGCCGTATATGCGCGCACAGGTCTGGGAATTATCCTTGGGACAGGGTTTGATGGTGAATTTATTATATAGCTTGTCGAAATCGAGTACGCTCGTGAAGGGTGTTGCAGAGGGAGTGAGCATGTTGATGTACCCGATCTCCTTATGGGTTGAATCGTAAACGGAAAAATCGAAATTGTTGGTGTTGCGGGCATGAAAGAGCGTGAGCTTATTGGCGCTGTAATCGATCCCGTGCTGGCCTTTGAGCCAAACATTTATTTCGGCCGAGGTATCATACGTTTCGATCGTATATCCCCCTATCCCAATGGGAAGCGTATCGTCATTGAAAAGATTTCGCTTGTAAAGCCATTTGGCTGAGCTGGTGGTTTTGTAATCGAAGGGCTCGTTGGACCTGGCCAGCCGGTACGGAAAAATGAGTCCCCTGCCCGCATTCCCGAAGTCGAGATGAAAATGCTGGCGCACCACGCCAGAGAAGAAATCGGCCTGTATGTGCGAGTCACCGATGTGCACAATATTCACCCGGCCCTTTGCGGTGGATTGAAGCTTGTATAATTTTTCATAGAACGGCTGGAGCGCCAGGCTATCGTCATGAAAAAAAGCGGAGTCGCGCTGGATAAAAGGATATTTCTTCAGTACCGAATCGAGATTGAAGTCCACCACCTGCGCGCGGGCGTTTGCTCCCGCAAGGAACATGGTGTACGCTATCAAAATCCTTTTAAAAAACCTCATACTGAAAAATTAGCTGTAACCGTACGCAATGGATGAGCTATCTTACGCCACGCCAATATACCTTATACCTCTATTCCTTTATCCCTACAGCCCGCCTTCCTTCAATTCATACTCTTTGAACCCCAGCATGATCTTATCGAACAGCAAGCCGGCAATTCTTTTTGCTCCTTTGTAATTGGGATGACAATAATCCTTGTTCGCCAAAACGGTATCGCCTTCCACCCAATGTTTCATCGAATTGTAACCGCCCATGTTCTCATACATATTCCAAAAAGCCACATTTTTTTCCTCGGCCACTTCCTGCTGCACTTTGATCACTTTCACCACATCAGGTTCGGTGTTCCATTCATCACCGGTGCGATATCCCTTATCACCCAGGCTCACCACCAGCACACTGGCATGCGGGAAGGCCGCGCGGATGTGGTCAACGATATTCTCGAGCCCTTTGCGGTACCAATCGTAATTCTTCATGCCGTGCCCCACTACGTTTAACCCGTAATGCAGTACTACAAGGTCATAATCGAAATGCGCATCAAACCCCTGGCACACCGAAAGCGAAAGGTTGGAAAGCGGCAGACCCGAATTTCCGCGAAATGCATAATTGTCCACGTAAACCCCTGACGCATTCTCGAAGCTGGCCCCGTAAATATTTACCGGTTGGGGGCAATCGAATGTCAGCGTAAGCGAATGCACACTTCCCGATGCGTTCAGCACAAGTTCATTGATACTTTCCGTCCCGTTCAAATTGAATTCCGAAACGTTATCATCCATCTTTACGCTCAGCTTCGCGGTTTCGTTACCCGTACCGTAATACAATTTCACTACACCGAAATCTCCGTACGCTTTGGGTGCGGTGTATTTCACCCAACTGCCTGCCGAGGGAATAAACACATTTCCCGAGGGACCAACCGGGTGCCCGCTCCCGCCCCCGTTATTGAAATCATATTTGGTCCAATCGCTGGAGAAGCTGTGCGTAATGGTGGTGCGAAAGCCGGCAACAATGGAGGTGATGGGAACAAAGCCCACACCCCTTCCGCCAAAAATATTTTGCAATGAAGAGCGGAGGTCCATGGTAACAAGATCGCCTTCCACGAACGAATCACCGAAATAGGCCACCCGCGTTTGCTTCCCGCTTTTTTTACCCTGTTCGAGCGCGCGGTAAAACCAGATCATCCCTCCTGCACTGTCGTTCGAAAAATCGGCAATGCCCACACGCTCTTTTTCCTTTTTGATCTTCGCAAGGCTGTCCTTCAACTGGTCGGTAAAAAGCAGGGAGGGATAAACGTAGTTGATGATATGCCTGCTGAATTTCACATCGGAGAAGAGGTCCACCTTTTTCGTGGTGTAATTCCCTGCGATGAATTCCGTTTTGGAAAAGGAAAGCGCGGTGAGCACCAACACAGCGGTGATCACGATGATGAACGGTTCGCGTAAACGGTTATTCGCCTTCATTTTTCCGTAGACTAACAAATTTACGTCACGGCAAGGCTTGCTTAGAGGGGAAAAAGCAAATAAATGAACAGCGTTGTTAACAATTACAGCTATGCTACCGCGAAAGAAAACCTGAAGCAGTAAGATGATGGTTACGCCAAACTCTCGTTCAGCTTATCGATAATAAGTTTGGCCATGTTGTTGTAAAAACGCTTGGCCTTGTAGGCGCCCACCCAGCGCACACCGCTTATCACGTTGGTCAAAAATATCTCATCCGAGTTCAACAATACATTCATCTGCAATGAAACTTCATACACCGAGATGCGGTTGGCCCGCGCCACTTCAATAATGTGCCTGCGCATGATGCCATCCACGCAACCGTCCATGATGGGAGGTGTGTACAGCACCCCGTTCTTCACCGCAAAAATGTTGGAGCTGATGCACTCCGCTATCCCGAAATTCTGGTTCAGGATCACACAATCGTCAAGGTCGTTTTGCTTGCGGTAAACTCCTGCCAGCACATTCAGCAATGCATTGTTGGATTTGATATTCGAAAGTTTATTGATGGACTTTTTGTAGTCGGGGTAAATATCGATGCTGTAGCCTTTGGGATTTAAATTGTAATACGCCTCATCGATCGGCTCGCACTCGATCAAAAAATTAGGCTCATCATTATGCGGGGTGTAATAACCTCCCTCTTTGCGGAAAAGTGTTAACCGGATACGCGCGCCCTTCTCCACCCCGTTTTGCCGCACTAATTTTTCGATCTCGGGACGGAAATAATCTTCGTTGTAACCGGATGGGACATCGATCTTGATCACCCCCAGGGAATGATGGATGCGCTTCACATGCTTATCGAGGAACTGGATCTTTCCATTAGCAAAACGTATGGTCTCAAAGATCCCGTCACCATAACGGAATGAGCGGTTGTCGGCCGACAAAACAGCTTCGGCAGATGAAACCACCTTGCCGTTGATGTTCACAAAAAGATTGTCGCTCATAAAAATGATTCGGCACAAGTTAGCAAAATATTTTACGCCATAAATGTTCAGGAATGGCCCGTAAACCGGCCGATGTAATCCCGTACCTGTTCAAGAAAGAGGGCCAGCAGCTGGAACTTAAGTGCCACTGTAAAAACAAAGCCGAATACAGATCCCCAGTAATGCGCATCGTGGCCAATGTTATCGCGACCGCGTTTGGCCATGTACCAGGAATAAAGCAGGTAGAGCAACCCGAAAAGAAAGGCAGGAATATAGAACGGGAGGAACAAAAGGCCAAGTCCACCGGTAGGATTGATAAGAATGTACGCAAACACTATCGCAGAAACAGCCCCTGAAGCACCCACCGCAGCGTAATGAGGATTGTGTTTATGCTTTTCGAAGGAAGGGAACGATGAAAGCATGATGGCCCCCGCATAAAGCAGTACGTAAAAAAATCTACCCTTGACCCCACCGAACAGGTAAATGAACATTCCTTCCAGTCCGTGTACCCCTTGCAATATCTGCACCCGGGCCCCGAACAGGTAAAGTGTATACATATTCCCGGCAAGGTGTATCACAAAGATGGAGGGATCCGAAGAGTGGATGAATGCGTGTGTAAAAAAGCGGTACCACTGCCTGTCCTTATTTATTGCATACGGGTAAAAAACGAGCCTGCTGTACAACATACGATCGTTGTTCGCCTGGATCGAAATAAGAACGGTGATCGCAATGATGAGGTACGTGATGATGGGCATGGGCCAAAGGTAAAAATGTTTGCTGCTTGTTGCTTATTGTTCAAAGCCCGGAAGGGTAACATTTTTGTAAACAACCGTCACCACTTCTGTTTACCGGCAGTCCCGCTGTCACTTGTTCCTCGTTCCATCGGGTTTACGCCCAACCGCAGGCACCCCGTGGTCACAATCCTGGAAAAACAATAACGGGTATCCCCGCTTTCGTTTTTAACACCATTTGCATTCCCCCTGTCTTACATTTACATTTGATCATCTTATGAAAACCTATTTCCTTACTTTTTTGATCTGCCTTGGGAGCCTTACTCTTTTTTCACAAAATGAAATAAAAGAGAACAAATACAAATTCGTGGCTTACGATAAAGTTCCTGCCTGGGTGGGGGTCATCGATCAATTCAAAACGGCCGATCCCAAAGTTTACATTTACGATTTCAATAAATACCAGGGCCACTCTAATTTTTACGCTTACGGTTTGAAGAAGAACATCACCTTCAAACAATTCCGTGATATGGTGAGCGATCCGGTAAAGCGGGATTGCCTCCCTTTCTTTTTGTATGATATGCGCAGCAATCCTTTTTTCATTGCCAACGAAAGTTACAGGTGGGCGATTCGCCTCGAGGATTATGCCTACACCGACAACCATGAACAAATGCTGGTGACCGTTGCAAAAGTTGTGGCAGCTGTTGAAAAAAGAATTACCGCTGAAACAGGGGTAAAGGAAAAAGTGTGCATTGTACTTTACTCGGGTACCGGCCAAAAACCCAACATGGAACTGGCAGAGGATATGAACATGAAGAACCTGGGCAATGTTTCGTTTTCCGGGTTTCTAAAACATTTCGGGGCAGCAAAAGTGCAGGTACTCAATGCAGGGACCGCTTACGGGCATTTGCGTTACGTGCATGCCGACAGCACCGAACTCGTCAGGCTTCATCCAACGGACATCGTGATCTACGAAAGGGCTCCCATTAAAGTGCCGCTCGTGGCCGGCTTTATCACGCTGCAGCCCCAAACCCCGCTCTCGCACGTGAACCTGCTCGCCATCAATCGCAAAACGCCCAACATTTATCTTTCTACGCTCGATGATCTGCCGGGCGCGCAAAGCCTCATCGGGAAGCCGGTGAAATTCCAGTGCAACAACAAAAAAGTTTTCATCATCGAATCCAGTGAAAGCGAGATACTGAAAGATAAGAGCAGGCTGGTCATCAAATTGCAGGTGCCCGCACCGGACACCAGTATCACGGGGATCGTTTCGCTCGATGATGCAAGGCTTAAAAATAAAGTGCTCACCGGGATCATCGGGGCCAAAGCTTCCAACTATAAATTACTGCAGGAAAATTTCCCGGAATATGTGGGTCCCGGTGATGCTATTTGTCTTTCGGAATATTTCCGCCTTATTCACTCCTGTAGAGCCGATAAGCTCATCGCTTCATTGAACAGCGTAAGTTCAAATGACAGCAAGATCGATGCGCTGCTTGAAGATATACGCAATTCCATTCTCAGCGCACGCATCGATAGTTCGCTGATCGCGCAGCTGACGAAACTGATGAATGAAAAATTCAGCGGGCATAAAATAAGGATACGCAGTTCCACCAATTGCGAAGACCTCCCGCGCTTTAACGGGGCCGGGCTTTACATTTCGAACGGTATAAAACCGGGAGATAAGACTTCAGTGATCAAAAATAAATTGCTGGAAGTATACGCATCGCTGTGGTCGCGCAACGCATATGACGAACGAAATTTTTTCGGGATCGATCAAGCAAAAGTGGGTATGGGCATACTTATCAACGAGGCGTTCGAGGATGAAGAGGCGAATGGGGTGATCCTTACCATCCCGGACCAAACCGTGTCTGTTCTCATCGATTCACAAAAGGGTGATCACCTTGTGACCAATCCGGGCAGCGGTGATGTACCCGAAGAATTACTTTTCCCGAAGAGTGACGATGGGTACCAGATCCGTTCCCGCTCCAACATAGGAGATGTATTTATCGGGAATGAGGAGCTGGAAAAAAAATTACCCGAACTGCATAAACTTGCTTTGCAGATCCATCAACTGATGATCGCGAAGGTGAGTACAGAAAAAGAAAAATACGGGACTGATATAGAATTCAAGATCGTTCGGGATCAAAACGGTGCACACCTGCGCATCAAGCAGGCGCGATTGCTTTACGCTCCTCTTCCCCAATAATACCCCTTGAAACGAAACAAACATTCGGGCGGGGAAAAAATTCCCCAAAAAAAGCATTCAATTCAACAAGCGGCTGGCACTTAATTATTCCGGCTTATTTGCCCTGCCTCCGAAACCCGCGCCAGCAGAGGGAAAGCGGGCGAAGCTGTTTTTAGAATGATGGGGAATTATTGTGGTATGTTTTTAGGAGCATGTAAGCAAATAAAATAAT
>DATDFI010000317.1:0-2285 GCA_036522695.1 Bacteroidia bacterium
TGGGCTTTTTTCCAACTCTTTTTCTTTTCCAGTATGCCAATAATCTTTCCTATTTCCTCGAGAGTAAACAATCTTTCGATATGGAGCAGGCCATGCTGAAGCAGAAGAACTATTACATTTTTGCAGGGGTGATCATGATCCTCGCCATCGTATTGATACTGCTCGTTTTCCTGTACGCGCTGGGACGGTCGATGTAAAAAAAATTCAGCGGGGCGGATCATACGGTCCGCCTTTTTTAATTCTCATTTATGGAAGCGCTTGATAATGATATTCGCCTCTCCGGCAGCCTGGGTGCAAATGCAGTGAGCGACATGCGCAGTGCTGCCGGCTGGAAAAGATTCATCGGCATAGCAGGACTTGTGATAGCCCTGATCTGCACTTGTTTTTTTGCTTACCTCTTTTTCCGCTCTTACCGGTATGATGAATACCTGATCGCTGGAATTGCAGCGGTGCTGTGTGCGCTGGTATCGCTGATGTGTATTTTTATGATCCGCAGCGCTTCTTCACTCTATGAATTTGCCGAGAAGAAGCGGGAGCCTGAATTCGAGCATTACGTACGAAGGCAAAAGCAATTCTGGCTGGTATTCGGAATAGCGACCATGGTAGCTATACTTTTTATGGCGGTGATACTCTTTTTCATCATGTTCCCCAGGTCGTATTACATAGACTGAGCGGGCTCAGATCATTCCCCTTGATTTTAATTCCAGGTATTTATTGATCGTATTAATGGAAAGATCTTCGGGCCGCGTGAGTATGCTTTGAATGCCGTATTGACGAAGCCCCTGCACAATTTGATCCTTCTCGTAGGCGAATTTCTGTGCCACGGTCTGGTGGTAAATATCCTCTACGTTGCTCACCTCCTTTTTGGTGAAGTCCAGCACTTCACTGTTCTCGAAGAAGATCACCACGAGCAAGTGCATGCGGTTTATTCTCCGTAAAATGGGCAGCACGCGCTCCAGTGCATAATAGCTTTCAAAATTGCTGTACAGGAAAATAAGGCTCCGCCCCTTGATGAAATTCCTCACGGTGAGGTAAAGTAATTCGTAATTCGCTTCAAGGTTCCCTTCTTTTTCCTTATACAAAGCTTCCAGGATCGTGCGCAACTGTAAAATATTCCGATCAGCTTTTAAAGTGGTGCCGATCTTTTCGGAGAAAGTGATGAGCCCCGCCTTGTCCTGTTTTTGCAAGGCGATGTTGGAGATCACCAGCGAAGTGTTCACTGCGTGATCGAGCAAACTCAGGTTGTTAAAGGGCATGCGCATGCTTCGACTGTTGTCGATGATGGAATACACTTGCTGCGCCTTTTCTTCCTCGTACTGGTTCACCATCAGTTGGGATTTACGACCCGTGGCTTTCCAGTTGATGCTGCGGTAATCATCGCCACGCACATAATTTTTTATCTGTTCAAATTCATAGCTGTGGCCCAGCCTCCGCATTTTTTTGATGCCGTGGAACTGCGCGATCCTGGCCACCGTTTTCAATTCGAACTCCCGCATTTGAATGATGGAGGGGTACACGGGCACCATCTTTTCGAGCGGGTGGGAGAACCTCCTTTCGATGAAGCCGGCTGCGGTTTGTGTATAGATGTTCACCTTGCCGAAATGGTATTCGCCACGCGCGGTGGGATGTAAAATATATTGCAACTGCTTTTCTTCACCGGGCGCCAATGCGAGGCTCATCCTGAAATCTCTCTTTTGGAGTTGCACCGGTAACTCATCCACTACGCTCACACGCAGCGTAAGCCCGTAGCGATTCTCCAGGTTGAGGCGAATGGTATTGTCGCTGCCAAGCGAAAGGACCTTTGGAGTGACCCGCGCGCACTTCACCGAAACGGCAGGGTTGAATTGCATGAAAATTTCGGCAAGCACCACCGCAATAGCCACCACCAATCCCGCCTGCGCTACCGGGAATAAGAACGGGAACGCAAAGCTGAACGCGAACAGCGCAGCCACTCCCCCGAACAAGTAGAAGAAGCGGTTGGTCAAATATAGGTCGCGGAACAAACGGATCATGCAGGGTTACGGATTACGAAATCTCATTTTTGCGATTCACGGGTTCATTTAAGTTAACGGATCGATTCTTTATGAAGTTCTACATCAACCATCCTACATTTTCCATCCTTACCTCGGCACTTCAATATTCTCAATGATTCCTTTAATGATATCCTCGGGGTGCAAACCTTCCATCTCGCGCTCGGGCGTGAGGATGATACGGTGATTCAGCACGGGATAAGCCACCGTCTTGATATCATCGGGCGTCACAAAATCCCTTCCCGCCATCACGGC
>DATDFI010000318.1:0-3354 GCA_036522695.1 Bacteroidia bacterium
GATGGCCGATAGGTCCTGCGATGAAATGCCGTGGTAGAGCAAAATGAGCCGGGAATTTTCACCCCTGTTCAGCCTGCCGGTATAAAATCGGAGTGCGTGTGCGGCTTTTTTAGCGATGTCCCTAATTGCCATACCCTTAAATCAGATTGAAAAATTAAGTATTTTTAGTTGATGCCGAAAGTCCTTCTCTTCAATCCTCGGGCAGCAGCCACCAAGCCCCGCATTCCTAATTCCATTCTTGCGGTGGCCGCTTCTATTGAAGGAAAATACGATTACGTGATAGTGGATGGGAACCTGGAACGCGATCCGGGGGAAAGGATATTTTCTTACCTGCGCACCGGAGAATTCTCTTATTTCGGCTGCACCGTGATGCCAGGCCCGCAATTGCGACAGGCTATCCCGGTCTCAAAAAAGATACGGGAACAGTTTCCCAATGTGAAAATCATATGGGGCGGGTACTTCCCTTCCAACCAACCCCGCACTGTGCTCGATTCGGGCTTTGTGGATGTGATCATTAACGGCATGGGAGATAAAAGTTTTCCCCGTTTGTTGGATGCTTTTGCAAGCGATTCTTCATTCGATAACATCAGCAATCTTATCTTTTTGAAGGAAGGGAAGATGATCGGCACGAAAAAGGATGAGATCTACGAGCCGGATGAGCTGCCGGCATTCTCCTATGAAAAACTAAATTCATTTTATCCCATCGCAAAGTACCTCGGCAAAACCTACCTCGGCACCAAAACCATAGCTTATCATTCCAGCTTCGGTTGTCCCTTCACCTGTTCGTTTTGCGCGGTGGTACCCATATATAGTGCGCGCTGGAAGGGCCGTTCGGCCGAACTCATTTACAAGGATATTTTATTCCTCAAGGAGAAATTCGGGGGAAATGCGATAGAGTTTCATGATAATAATTTTTTTGTCTCTGAAAAGCGCACGGTTGAATTTTCCAAACTCATTGCAAAAGAAAATATGGTGTGGTGGGGAGAAGGCCGTATCGATACTATTGATAAATACAGTGATGAGTCCTTGCAATTGATGCGTGAAGCAGGCTGCCGTATGATATTTTTCGGAGCGGAAACAGGCAACGATGCCTTGCTGAAGCAGATGGATAAGGGAGGAACGCAGAGCGGGGAGCAGATCGCGCGATTTGCCGAGCGCATGGCTAAATTCGATATCATTCCCGAATATTCTTTCGTGCTCGGCACACCGGCTGAAACACCCGGAAAAGTAATGCGGCAGATCGATGAAGACATCGCTTTCATTAAAAAAATCAAGGACATTAACCCGGATACCGAGATCATCATTTACGTTTACAGCCCGGTTCCTACCGAGGGCTCGGAACTCTACGAAAAAGTCCTTTCCACCGGTTTTCGCTTCCCGCAAAAGTTGGAGGACTGGATCTCGCCCGGGTGGCAAAACTTCGACCTTCGGAAAAATCCACTCACGCCCTGGCTCACTCCCGCGATGGTGGATAAGATCAAAGATTTTGAAACCGTACTGAATGGTTATTACCCGACCGCATCCGACATACGTCTAAGTTCATTTCGTAAAAAGATCATGCGTAATCTTTCTTTCTTACGCTACAGGACGGGGTTCTATAAATTTCCTTACGAGATAAGGGCACTGCAAAAGATGTGGAAGTACAGGCAGCCGGAGGTGGAGGGATTTTAAATTGTGGTACAGGTAACAGCCGGTACAGATTTTAAGATGATAACGTAGAGCAGCCTCATTCCACTCCGATCTGTAGATCTGAATTAAATCTGTTCTCCGCACCATGCAAATCTTATCAACAAAATAATATTCGCAATTTGGTAGGCTGAATAGATTTCGTATTTTAGTTTCCCAATTAAAATTCATCATATGCACATCGCCATAGCAGGAAACATCGGGTCGGGCAAAACAACTCTTACCACTCTTTTAGCAAAACATTACAACTGGATGCCCCATTTTGAGGATGCGGACGATAACCCGTACCTGAATGATTTTTACGAGGACATGCAGCGCTGGTCCTTTAACCTGCAGGTATACTTTCTCAACAGCCGCTTTGCGCAGGTGACCGATATTCACAAGAGCAAAAAAACGGTGGTGCAGGACCGCACGATCTACGAGGACGCTTACATTTTTGCGCCCAACCTGCACAGCATGGGCCTGATGACCACCCGCGATTTCGAGAATTATTTTGCGCTGTTCAAGCTCATGGAGACCTTCATCCAGCCGCCCGATCTTCTCATTTACCTGCGCGCATCTGTTCCTACATTGGTGAACAACATACAAAAGCGCGGCCGCGAATACGAAAATGCGATACGTATTGATTACCTCAAACGTCTCAATGAGCGTTACGAAGCCTGGATCACCACTTATGAACAGGAGAATCCCAATGCACGTTTGTTGGTGGTGGATATCGATGACAATAATTTCTCGGAGAAGAAGGAAGACCTGGGTAAGATCATCAATAAGATCGATGCGGAGATACACGGCCTTTTCGATAAAGTGCCTTCCAACGTGAAGAAGTCGGTGAAAAGTAACTGATCTCTTTAAATAAAAGTAAAGCTCCTGCGAAGGAGCTTTTTTTTGCACTTGACTTTTTATGGCTGAAGCCGCAGAAGAAAAGCCATTGGTATTTACACTCAGGATCCGCAACTGGATCTATATAGGCCGAGGCCTGGTCCCTGTCCTGATCATATTATTTGCACTGGTGCAGATGAGCCTGCGCTACGGTTTCGATCCCAGGATGTTTTTTCTTTCCCCTGTTGTTTTGTTGCTGGTGTGGCTGGCCCTGCGTGGCGTGTATGAGGAGCGGATAGAGATCGCGAACGGTGCCGTGAAGTTTCAACGAAGAGGGCCGGTGCGCTGGAAAAGCAGGGAAGAAAAGCTCAGCGATTTTATTGGGGTGGAGGCGATCATGAGGCAGCCTCCGGGGAACAGGAGTGGACAGGATTACTTTGCAAAGTATCTTATCGTGATGGTGCACAAGCACCGTGATCGTTCCATTATACTTTCCGGTTACACACAGGGCGGGCGGGATATGCTGAAGGAGTTTTCCGGTATTGTTAAAGGCGATTACGTAAAGGAAATGCGATTCATACAGGAGCAGTATGCCCGTGCGCTGGGATTACCCGTAATGACCACCGATCCGGACAGCGGGAACTATACGCTTCGCAAGGTGGAGGACCTGAACAAAAGTATCAGCGAGCTTCGTAAAGAAGGAAAGAAGGTTGCACCGCGTAAAATTACAAAGTACACCGGTTCGCAGTTAAAAGTTACCAGTGAAAATGGGGAACTGAAAATGGTGTATGATCCACGTGTACAAGTTCTGTTCACAGTATTGGCATTTTGGAGTATCGCCATTCTTGT
>DATDFI010000319.1:0-11284 GCA_036522695.1 Bacteroidia bacterium
GGGAAAGCCCTTCGGAGTCCTTTGAAGGATGGAAACCCATTATCTTTTAGTTGCTTCACGAATGAAAGCTGCAGGACTTCGGCAGTTGAATCGATAAGGGCATCGTCAACGGGCATTTTTAATTTTGAAAGCATCATGCGGGCTTCCATTATGAAATCCTTGCAGCGGATCGCTTTTTCGAGGTTCTGCTCATCATAAGCATCTTCAAGGCATAATATGGCGCCTTCCGGTGTGCTCCGGTCGTGAGGGAAATGATCCTCTCCCTCATCAATGACCAGGTTAATACTTTTATCAAATGCAGGCCTGTCCTTTTCTTCCACGTTTTCGCGAATGGCCCTTATCGTATAACCCCCTACGAGCTTCCCTTTTTCCACGATCATCCAGTCCGAAACATGTTCGGGAGGTACACTGATGCGTTTTCCCATCGAAACATTTCTCACATTTACAGGTTTGTTCCCAACGTTTCCATGTGCGTTTCCGCGTTCATCGAAGGAAATCGTATTCAGCCAAAGATGTTCCACTGCCTCA
The DNA here is from genome assembly GCA_036522695.1 of Bacteroidia bacterium. GTDB lineage: Bacteria > Bacteroidota > Bacteroidia > JADZBD01 > JADZBD01 > DATDFI01. The sequence goes on from DATDFI010000319.1 coordinate 529, forward strand.
CCGTCAATCACCTTTGCTTTAAGTGAAAAATAGGTTTGCCCGGCCATGGGGTGTGCAAGCGATCGTTTAAAGTACCCGATGGTGAGCCGGGCTTTTTCCATAGCGAAGTTCATCCGCTGCTCATCATTGGCCACGTTTATAACATCGGGCTGACCATCACGCCTGGTCACATTTTTCTTTGGATCTTTCCCGAATATTTTTTTGAAAAAGCTCATGTTATGCAGTTAAAATTCGAAGGTCTTTTCCCAGTTCTGTAACTCTATGATGTTACCATCAGGATCGGTGATGTAGATAAAAGTAAGACGCCCCACTCCATCCACATGTGTTTCGCTTAATTCCCCCAGTTTTTTCGCGCCATGCAACAGGGCCTGCTTCAGCACATGCCGAATGTCATCCACCGCGAAAGCAATATGCCCGAATCCTTTTTTGTTGGCGGCTGCCGGGCCGTTGCCGATCACTTCGTCATATTGATAGATCTCGAGGGTAGGGCCTCCATCCTCATAACCGGGAAGCAGCAGGTGCATGCCCTGCAAATGCGCATTCTTCACTCCCGTGCCTTTGCTCAGCCATTCCCCGCTTTGGTCGCGCTGGGGTGGAACAGGAATACAGCCCAAAACATTTTGATAGAATTCAGCCAGCTTTTTCCAGTCACGGCTTATGATGTTGGTATGTGCATAGCGGATGGACACAAATGCAAAGTAGGAATTGTTTGTGAATGCAATAAAGATCCCCTCGCACACTGCAGAGGGGATCAAGCGTTTTGCCTGTGAAAGATCATTTCTTATCCAGCAAAAACACTTTCACATATTGCCAGCGCTCGTACTCACCGCGGTTCTCCACGTAATCACCACGGTATTCGGGTCCTTTCACATTATAATTCATGGTGAAAACAATATTCTTCACATCAAACCCTTTTGCTTTGAGCGCAGCAATGATGAGCGATTCTGCCTCCGACCCGCGCGATTTGGCCAACTCGTAGTTGTCCTTGTACTTGCTGTGCACCGGGACCCTGGATGCAGAACAATTGAGGTACACTTTGCAATAACCGGTTGAATTGTACCGTGAAATAATGGCATCGATCAGCTTATTGAAATCATCGGCATTCTTATCGATCTCCGTTTGCGAATAAGTGAAATGATGTTCATACACCGCATCCCCGAACTGTTTCAGCTTATCCTCGTTTGTGGTCGCGTAATCTTTGGAAATATTATTCTCATCCTTGTCCTTGCGTTTGAGGCGCAGCGTGACCAGCTTTTTGGTCTCGTTCACCTTGAACTTATCATCGGGCGAAGAAGAAGTTTTCATATTGGACAATTCTTTGCCGCTCGTCTCATCTGTTACCTTGATGGTCTTGAAATGAGCGGCCACCGTATTGAATTCATCCACGTTGATGAGGTAGTTGTTGCCTGCAGGTACGTGCGTGAAAATAAAATGCCCGTTGGATGTACTTGCATTCATCGTCATCGAACTCTTGTCGTCAGTGATCGTAACCCCGGTCACGGATAAAAGCGGCTTATCGGGGGAGGATTTATCCATCACCGTTCCTTCGATAGTGATGAATTCCACTTTTGGTTTCGGATTTTTGTCCTTGTCCTTATCATTGTTCACGAGCACCTCGCCACGTTTTTTAATATTGAGCGTAACGGTATTGTCCGTTGAACTGATGAGGTATTTTACTTTATTCGGCTTGTTCGCCACGCGCACGGTGCCTATCTCCTGGTTGCCCGACATGATCTTGATGGGTGTTCCCGGTTTCAGTTCATCATCATACGCATCGATCTCGATCATGTAGTTCCGATCGTTCTTCAGCCCGCTGAAATGGAATTCACCTTTTGCATCGGATGATGAAGTTTGAGAAACATCACCGCGATTGTCGGTCAGTTTCACGGTCACATTTCCTTTCGGTTTGGAATCTTTATCGCTAAGGACCGAAGAAATGGTGAGCAATTTTCCGCTAAGCGTATCCGTTGGAGGCGGCCCACCCAGCCAAATGGTAATGGGTTTATTTTCCTTCTGGGTTTCGTTAAAGTCAATACAATCCGATTTGAATTTTTCATCCGTATAGATCACGCTGCCATTCACTTCAACGGTAAGGGTGTAGGGTTTGCAGGGCGGCAAAGTAAAGATCACTTTGCCCGAATTGCGATTGGGAATGAAATCTTTGATCTCACCGGTCTCAACCGAGGTGAGATGGACAACCGTGCTGGGGTCGATGTGATCACCGTTCACATATTTAAGATAGCCGATGATGAGGGCTACAGGCTCGGTGTGCGGGGGAGCCGGAGTGGTGGCCATGTAAATGTCCTTTTCCCCCTTGCCGTCCTCGCGGAAAGAAGAAAAGTAGGCGCGCCTGCCATCCGTTGAAAGCACATAAAAAACATCGTCATCCGGTGTGTTGAGCGGGTATCCCATGTTGATGGGTTCGGTCCAGCCCGAATCGGAACGGGTGGCAAAGAAAATATCGAAGCCGCCCATGCTGTTGTGGCCTTTGGAACTGAAAAAGAGCGTAACGCCATCAGGGTGGATAAAAGGAGCATCCTCATCGTAAGGCGTATTTACAGTGGGACCGAGATTGCGCGCCTTGCTCCATTTTCCATTGGGCAATTTTACGCATTTGTAAATGTCGCGACCGCCAAAACCACCTTTACGATCGCTCACGAAATAAAGCGTATTGCCGTCAGCAGTAACGCAGGCGTGCGTTTCCCAGGCATTGGTATTGATATCGGTCACCTCATCCTTTCCTTCTCCTATTTTTTCAGGAGCATTCCAAACATCCCCGTTCAATTCACTCAGGTAAATATTTCCGTCCCCGTTATCGTCCTTGTAAATGAAGAGCTGTTGCCCGTCAGCGGAAAGACCGATCGTGGCTTCATTATCGAAAGTGTTGATGGGAGGTCCGATGCTCTTTGCTTCGGTCCATGTCCCGTCCTTCTTTTTATAACATACCCAAATGTCTTCGAAATACCCGCCTTCCGGGGTCTGGTTGGCTTCTCCTCCTGTGCCTTTGCGGGTGGAAGTATACATCAGCACTTCCTCATCGGCCGATATCACCGGGCTATACTCGGCATAAGGAGAATTCACACTATCGCCAAGGTTGGTGATGATGTAAGGCACAGGTGTGCTTACAAATTGCTTTGCGTTACGGCACCAATCGATCCGGTGGTTCACGTCATTGAGAATATCCTGGTTTTTGGTGCCGATGATGGTCTTGTATTTTTCAAATGTGGCGATGGCATCATCAAATTTATAATCGAGGTGGTAGGCGAGGGCCAGGTAATACAGTGCTATTTCGGGAGCGTGTTTCTCCGATGCTTCGAATTCGATATATTTTTTAGAAGTGTTTTTGCAGGCGCTGATGAGATAAGGAAGGGCTTTGTTTTTCTTAGAGGATGATTGAAGGTAAAGGAAGCCCACCTTATAATTTACATTCGCGTTTGCAGTATCCATCTCATGCAGGAACAGGAAGGTCTTAAGGGCAGTATCGTAAAACTGCTCGAGCACAAGAAGGTTCCCTTGCTCGAACTGGGCACGGAAAACTTTTTTATCATATGGCCTTATCTGCCCGAAGGAAGAGGAGAATGAAAGCAGGAAAATGGCAATAATGAGACCGTAACGTTGCTTCATGAAAGGGTGTTGGCTTTAAAGATAAGAGCCAAAAATATGGAAAAGGGCCATATAGCCCGGGTGCGGACTTGTTTTTTTTTAACAATGAATTACCGAAAAAATGCGCTGGGAGAGGATATTTCCCGGTCGAATTGAAACGCAAGAAATTAAAAAGGATCACTCCACCACCTTCATTTCCACCCTGCGGTTGAGCTGCATGCCTTCGGGATTGGGCTTCCCGTCAGGCAAAGTGTTGGGAGCAACAGGCTGGGTTTCGCCATAGCCTTTAGCAATAAGACGTTTTTTGTCAACGCCTTTTTTTACAAGATAATCCACCACGGCTTTTGCTCGCGCCTGCGAAAGCACAAGGTTCTGCTTATCGTCACCTTTGCTGTCCGTATGCCCGGATATCTCGAACCTGATATCGGGGTTTTGCTTCATCAGCTTGATCACCTTATCCAACTCAACATTTGATTCCTTGCGCAAATTGGATTTTCCCGAATCGAAGAAGATATTGTTGAGCGTAACTTTAACACCCACTCTTATCTTCTCAAGCACCACATCCTTTTTGATCGAATTGAACTCGGTCTTTTTGGGAACATTCACGTTGATACTCTGGAAAAGATAACCGTCCGCTTCAAATGATACGTTGTAGTTCTGCCCCATCTGCACAATGAAATAATAAGCCCCGCTCACATCGTTGGAATAATAAGTGTTCAGCAATTTACCGCTTACGTTATCCGTCACATTTATTTTCACTGCATTTACCGTCTTGCCGTCATTGCCTTTAATGATACCCGAAACGGATATCGTTCCGATCTTCTTGTCCTCAAAATTCACATCCCGTATCGTAATGCTCTTTTCGGTTTCGGCAATATCGTTCTTCTTCTCCACCTTCACCACTTGTACGATGGGGTCCAGGCTGTCGGCTGAATAAGTTACGGTGAACTCTTTCGATTCCATTTCTCCGGGAGTAAGCACCAGGATATATTTTCCCGATTTCGAATTAGGTTTTACATCCGGCAACAGCTCACCGGTGACATTATCCTTGATAGAAATATTCACTCCTGAAGGAAGGCTGTCACCGCCATTATAGGTAACACGACCTGTCAAAACCACCACAGGCCCCGTATAATCTGCATCCTGGAAATCCACGCGGTAAAGGTCCTGGTCGCCTTTGCCTCCCGCTTTCACGGAAGAGTAATAAGCTCGCTTACCATCGGCCGAGGTCACGTAAAATACATCGTCTTCGGTGGTATTGATGGGATAACCTACGTTAACGGGAGGCGACCAGCCCGAATCGAACTTGGTGGTGTAAAATACATCGAAGCCGCCCATTGTTTTGTGCCCCCTGGAACTAAAGAAAAGCGTTTTGCCGTCAGGGTGCATGAAAGGCGCATCCTCATCGTAAGGCGTGTTCACGGTAGGACCCAGGTTTTGCGCCTTACTCCATTTGCCATTGGGCAAACGAACCACGCGGTAAATATCCGTTCCGCCATAGCCCCCCTTACGGTCACTTACAAAATAAATAGTGTTGCCATCAGCAGTGATGCTGGCGCTGGGTTCAAATGATTTGGAGTTGATGTCGGTGATGCTCTGTTCCTCTTCCCCCATTTTTTCAGGTGCCGACCAGATATCGCCATTCAACTCACTGATGTAAATATTTCCGTCACCGTTATCATCCTTATAGATGAACAGTTGCTGCCCGTCAGCCGAAAGACCGATGGTGGCTTCATTCTCATAAGTATTGATGGGAGGGCCCATGTTTTTTGCCTGCGACCAGGTGCCGTCATTTTTTTTGTAGCATACCCATATATCCTCGAAATAGGTTCCTTCGGGAGTCTGGTTGGCTTCTCCGCCCGTTCCCTTACGGGTTGAAGTGAACATCAATACTTCTTCATCGGCAGAGATGAGTGGGCTGTAGTCGCCATATTGGGAATTAACGCTGTCGCCAAGATTCACGATAATACAGGGCACCCGGTTCTTGATGAGTTCGATCCCATTGAAGCACATTTCCTTTTGCCGCTCAATATCTTTAATGAGTTCGGGATTTTTTTTGCCGGGGTAATCCTTGAATTTATCGTAATAGTCGATCGCGCTCTGGAAATTGTAATTGATGTGCAGGGCTTCGGCATAATAAAGCAGTGCAAGAGGAGGAGCATGCGTTTCGCCAGGTTCATCTTCCACGTATTTTTTGGAGATGTTGTTGATGGCCTGTGCGAGGAAGCGCTCGGCTTTGGGCTTTTGCGCGCGGGTTTGAAGGTAGATCACCCCGATCTTGTAATTCACATTGGCATTGGTGGTATCCATAGCCCGGATGTGAAGGAAAGTGGCCAGGGCGGTATCGTAAAAGTGCTCCATCATGAGGAGGTTCCCCTGCGTAAATCCTTCCCTGAATTCCTTTTTATTCATAGGGATGGTTCCCTGCGAAAAGGAAATTCCGCACAGGAATGCACTCAGACAAACGACAGAAATGCTTTTTTTAAGCATAGGCCACTTAAAACGAGGGCCAAACTTACGGGAAATTTATCAATTCAACAACCTCAGGCTACCCCCAACTTGCTGATTTCAACGGCATTTGTTTTTAAACTTTTGTTTTTGTAACTATGCAAATGCATAATCCCGAAAAACCTAACCAACACAATTGCCCATGAAAAAAAACCTACTCCTTTCATTAGGTCTTGCTGCCCTCGCCATCGCGCAGGCCGGTGCGCAAACACTGAGTACCGATCATCTCGGTAACCAGGAACTTTGCGGCCAGATGCAGCACCTTGCCGACATGAAGATGAAAGATCCCGGTATGACCCAGCGCATGGCGGACTTTGAGAACCAGATCCAGCAGTGGATCTCCGCTCATCCGCAACAACGCCAGGAACAAACCGTGATCACCATTCCCGTTTGCGTGCACGTGGTGTACAACCTCACTTCGCAAAACGTGACCGATCCGCAAGTGATGTCGCAGATACAGGTGCTCAATGAAGATTTCGGTCGTACCAATCCTGACGCAAATCAAACTCCTGCTGCATGGACTGGTATTGCCGCCAACACCGGTGTTCAGTTTTGTCTCGCTCAACGCGATCCCAATGGAAATCCTTCCACCGGTATCGAGCGCAGGCAAACATCCGTTACTTCATTTTCGCAGAACGATGCCGTTAAATTTTATGCCCAGGGTGGTCTCGATATATGGGATCCTACCCGTTACATGAACATCTGGGTTTGCTGGTTCGGAAACTCGGGCTTGCTGGGTTATGGCGAGTTCCCCACTGCATCGGTGTCAAATACTTTTGGAGTGGTGATCGATTACGAAGTTTTCGGAAGTAACTATACCAACTACGGTACTTTCCCGCTCTTTAACGGCTATGATAAAGGACGCACTACCACACACGAGTTCTCCCACTGTTTTAATCTTTTCCACATTTGGGGTGATGATGGAACCGCTTGTACAGGTACCGACTATTGCGCTGATACTCCCAACCAGGGAGGTCCTACATCTGGATGTTTCACGTACCCGCACACCGATGCCTGCTCTCCAAGCAATCCAGGCATCATGTTCATGAATTACATGGATTACAGCCAGGACAACTGTAAAAATCTTTTCACGAACAACCAGTCCACGCGCATCAACGCGGTGCTCAACACCAGTCCTTATAATGCGCTTGCTACTTCTAACGGTTGTACCCCGGTGAACCTTGCAACCAACGATGCTGCAGTGGTGACGATCACCACTCCGAACGGAAATGTATGCGGTTCAAGCTTTACCCCGGTAATAACCATTAAGAACTGGGGAAGCAATACGCTTACTTCCTGCGTGATCAATTATAAGATCGACCTCAATACTCCCACCACCCAAAACTGGAGCGGAAGTCTTGCTTCATTGGCAACTACGCAGGTTACGCTTGGAAGTATGACCACAACCTCAGGAGCCCATACGTTCACTGCTTACACTTCATTGCCGAATAATACAACGGATGGTCAGCCTTCCAACGACCAGATGACCTCCAACTTTACAGCGTATACCGTTGGGGCTTCATTGCCGTTGGTGGAAGGTTTCGAGAGCAGCACCAATATTCCTGCAGGCTGGAGCCTTGGCAACACGAACAATGATGCCACGTGGCAGATCAGCACTACTGTTGCGCGCACGGGCGTGCACAGCATGTTAATGAATAATTGTGATGGAGATGGCACAGGTGATATGACAGGTACTGTGGACTGGGCTAAAACCATGCCGCTCAATTTTACCAATATGGCCAATGGCACTATGACCTTTGACGTAGCCTATTGCATCGCAACATACCAGAGCACGAATTACACCGACACATTGGTAGTGTACTATTCTACCAACTGCGGTGCCACCTGGACACAGATATACCGTAAAGGCGGAACCACTTTGGCCACCGCGCCTCCTTACACTATTACGCAAAACTCGGCATGCTGGAGTCCTCCCGGGCCTACCAGTAACCAGTGGAGGAACGAGTCCATCACCCTGCCGGTGGGTGTGAACAACCAGCCCAACGTGATGTTCGCATTCAAAAATATTTCCGATTGGGGCGAACAACTGTTCATCGATAACGTGAACATCAACGCGGTGCTCACCGGTGTTCCCACAGCTGAAAACCCGAATGCATTTAATATTTTCCCTAATCCTTCCAACGGAACATTCAATATTTCCGGGTTGGGTCACAGCGGGAAAGTGCATTATTTCATCTTTAACGAAGCCGGCCAGGAAGTGAGATCCGGTGATCTGAACCCGGGCAGCAGCGCTTTCAACGAGAGCATTACCGTTCCGGCATCAGCGGGTGTTTACTTTATCCGTATCACGGATGATGCAAGCAGCTGCGTGAAGAAGCTGATCATTCAATAAGTGAATTCTGAGATTTTTGAAAAGGCCCGGTTCATCCCGGGCTTTTTCATTTTTATTCGGAATTTTCTGTTTGCCGTTAAGCTTTAAAAACATATTTTTGAATCCTCACAAAAAAAATCTGAAGCCATGAATCTCCACGAATACCAGGGAAAAGAAATCCTTAAAAAGTTCGGTGTGCAGGTGCAGGAGGGAATCCTTGCCAACACTGTTGAAGAAGCAGTGAAAGCTGCCGAAGATCTGAAGGCCCTTACCAATACCCCTATTTGGGTGGTGAAGGCGCAGGTGCATGCCGGTGGCCGTGGAAAAGGCGGGGGGATCAAGATCGCTAAAACCCTGGATGATGTTCGCGAAAAGGCGCAGAACATGCTCGGCATGACATTGGTGACCAAGCAGACCGGTGCGCACGGAAAAAAAGTGAATAAGATCCTTATCGCGCAGGACGTGTATTTGCCCGGGCCGAGTGAGACCAAAGAATTTTACATGAGCGTGCTGCTGAACCGCGCGAAGGGACGCAACGCCATCATTTATTCGCCTGCCGGGGGGATGGACATTGAAGAAGTGGCAGAAAAGACCCCTGAACTCATTTATAAGGAAGAAATAGATCCTAAAGTTGGTCTGCGCGGGTTCCAGTGCGCCAAGATCGCATTCAACCTTGGTTTGAGCGGAAAGGCATTCAAGGAAATGGTAAGCTTTGTGAAAAATCTATACGCAGCTTACGAAAGTATCGATGCATCGCTCTTCGAGATCAATCCCTGCTTAAAAACTTCTGATGACCGTGTTATTGCTGTGGATGCGAAAGTGGCGCTGGATGATAATGCTTTGTTCCGTCACCAGGACCTTGCAGCGATGCGCGACATCACGGAAGAAGATCCGACAGATGTGGAAGCGAGCGAGCATGAATTGAATTACGTGAAGCTGGATGGCAATGTGGGTTGCATGGTGAACGGTGCGGGTTTGGCAATGGCCACAATGGATATCATCAAACTTTCGGGCGGTGAGCCGGCTAACTTTTTGGATGTGGGAGGCACAGCGAATGCCGAGCGCGTGGAGCAGGCTTTCCGCATTATCCTGAAAGATGAGAACGTAAAAGCGATACTCGTGAATATTTTCGGAGGTATTGTGCGTTGCGATCGCGTGGCGCAAGGTATCGTAGATGCTTACAAGAACATGGGGAATATTAAAGTTCCCATCATTGTGCGTTTGCAGGGCACCAATGCCGAAGCCGCAAAGAAGATCATCGATGATTCAGGATTGAAAGTTTTCTCCGCCATTCTTTTGCAGGAAGCAGCCGACCTGGTGAACCACGTGCTGAAGGGGGAAGCGGTGACCGCATAAAATTTTTTGAAAAGAAAAAATCAAAGCCTTCCGTGAAAAGCGGAGGGCTTTTTTATTTCCTGCCAAGGAGATGATTTACTGCTGGTGATCGATGTACTCTTTTGTGATAACCGGGAGTGAGCAGGTAAAGGAAAAGCGGGCCGTGTTTTTCAGCGGGCTGCGGATGCCCGTGGGAAGAAGGTCGGAAAGATCGAGTGCGAACCGTTTGTACCTCACTCCAATTCCTGCAGTGAAATATTGCCGGCCCCCGTACCTCGCATCTTCATAAAAATACCCGCTCCTCAGAAAAAAGCAATGGTTGAATACGAATTCAATTCCCGTCCCGATCGTGGTCTGTTTTAATTCTTCCCTGAAATCAGTATTCCCGTAAGTTCCAGCGGGCAAAGTGGAATAAATATGCGGTTCGGGAATAAGTAACTTGTTAAGATCGGTTGTTACCGAAAAGAAATTTTTTTCACCTATTGCAACGCTTAGCCTTCCGCCCAGGCGCAAACTGGTGGGCAGGAATAATTTGGATTGCAGATCGTAATAAGAGATCTTACTGCCAATGTTGGAAACATTCAACCCGAAGGCGCGCGCGAATTCCCGCCCCGCAATGTTAAAGTCTTTTTTGTAATAAGCGGATATGTCGATCGCCATCGATTGCCCGGGATGAGAAGATCGTCCGTTAACCGTTTTTCCATTGGTGAGATCGGAATAAATATAGCGGAACGCAAGGGCCATCGAAAAGTTTGAAGCCAGCTTACGGCCATAAGCCAGGTCAACAGCAGTTTCGCGTGGATGAAACTCATCTGCAGCGTTACCAACAATATTGGTAAAACTCATAGTATTATAATCTATATTTCTCAGCGAATAGCTCAACGCCTCCCGGTCATTCATCTTATAATAGCCGTCAGTATAACCGAAATTTATATCGGGCAGTAGCGATCTTAGCCATGGGGTATATCCCACGCTTAT
>DATDFI010000320.1:0-2406 GCA_036522695.1 Bacteroidia bacterium
ATTTGATAACCGCCTCCTTCCTAAAAAATTCGAAGGATTGGATGTTAAAACCAATATCCAGCTCAAAGAAGATATGCCCAATGAATTCAGGGTGAATCGCGCTCAACCGGATTGGTTCAAAAAGGAATACATTTGGGCTCCCGAGCGTTTCGAAAGATTCGTGGAGCGCTGCTCTGACGAGATCCGTAAAGATCTTGGAAATCCCACCATGAGCAAAAAGGAAATGCTGGATGCTTTGTGCTTCGGGGACTTCAAAGAACACAAGAAGAAAGTGAATCAACTCATTAAGGAGGGCAAGCTCCCTTCGTATAGCGGAAACTAAGATTTCCCGATCCTAAAAAAACATCCCGGAGAACCCGGGATGTTTTTTTTGATACCCTCCCGTAAGACTGGAAAATGGTTCATAAAAACTGTATGTTTACGAAAAAAAATTATGTCGGACCAGGGACATGTAACCTCATCACTGAATGACGGGATCGCCACCGTCAGTTTTTTTCATCCGCAGAGTAACTCTCTCCCGGGCGAGATACTCGGCAAGCTTGCTGATGCCATCAACGCTGCCGGCAATAATAAGGAAGTAAGAGTGATCATTTTAAAAAGCGAGGGCGAAAAGGCTTTTTGTGCAGGCGCTTCGTTTGATGAACTGGTCGCGATAAAAAACATGGAAGAAGGAAAAAAATTCTTTTCCGGTTTTGCGAATGTGATCAATGCGATGCGCAAGGCCCCGGTGTTCGTGATCGCGCGCGTGCAGGGAAAAGCGGTGGGTGGGGGAGTTGGCCTTGCTTCGGCTGCCGATCATACCCTTGCGATGGATTCGGCCTCGGTAAAATTAAGTGAACTTGCAGTAGGAATAGGTCCCTTTGTTGTTGGTCCCGCTGTGGAACGTAAAATAGGTACTTCCTCTTTTTCACAACTGGCGATCAATGCCACCGAATGGCAAACGGCCGGGTGGGCTAAGCAAAAAGGATTGTATGCGGATATTTTTTCATCGCTTGACGATCTTGATAATGCAGTGAATGGACTGGCTGAACGTCTTGCAAAAAGTAATCCCGAAGCGATGAAAGAGCTGAAGCGCATCGCCTGGCAGGGGACGGAGCACTGGGATATTTTGCTGACCGAGCGCGCAGAAGTGAGCGGGCGTCTTGTGCTTTCGGAGTTCACGCGCAATGCCATCGGCAAATTCAAAACGGGCGCACGTTGATTTCACAATGAAGTTTTTATCCTTATATTTATAGAACAAAGGATCGGTATGGCCGAGATCATTCCCGGAAAGAAAAAGATAAACAGTTCCATTTCGGCTGATGTGCTTTTAAAAGCATGGGAGTTGATGTGCACGGCAAAAGCCATGTCGGAATTGTACGAAGCGAATAAGGAAGTGACCGCAAAATATGTGCACGCCACTTCGCGCGGGCACGAAGCCGTTCAGCTTGCGCTCGGCCTTCAACTCAAAGCCCAGGATTGGCTTTCTGCTTATTATCGTGACGATAGCATACTGCTCGGTATCGGCATGAAGCCTTATGAATTGATGCTGCAGCTTCTTGCCAAACGCGATGATCCTTTTTCCGGGGGGAGAACGTATTATTCCCATCCGAGCTTGCGCAGGGACAATATGCCCAAGATCCCCATGCAAAGTTCCGCTACCGGGATGCAGGCCATACCCACCACGGGTGTTGCGATGGGTGTTCAATACAGGGAAAAATTAAAACTCGATGATCACAGTGAGAAACCGGTGGTGGTTTGTTCCCTGGGAGATGCATCGATAACGGAAGGAGAAGTGGCTGAGGCGTTCCAGATGGCCGTGCTTAAAAAATTGCCGATACTTTATTTCATCCAGGATAACGAATGGGACATTTCCGCTAATGCGAAGGAAACCCGTGCGCAGGATGCTTCTGAATATGCAAAAGGCTTCAAAGGACTCGAGGTGCGCAGCTTTGACGGTAGTGATTTCATGCGCTCGTATGAAACCCTTGCAGAAGTGATCTCGATCATTCGCAGAGAGAGAAGGCCTTTTCTTGTTCATGCAAAAGTACCGCTGCTCAACCACCATACATCCGGTGTGCGCAAGGAATGGTACCGCGATGATCTTGAAGAAGCCGCAAAGCGTGATCCTTTTCCCAAATTCAGGAATCAATTGCTGGTGGCGGGTTTTGACATCTCAGAATTGACGGAGATCGAGAAAAAGGCGAAGGAAGAAGTGGCGGATCAATATGCGGATGCGCTTAAAGCGGAAGACCCTCGTCCCGAAGATCTTTTTACACACGATTTCGCGCCCACCACGATTACCGAGGAAAAAGGCGAACGTTCTCCCACGGGAAAACAGCCAACGGTAATGGTGGACTCCGCGCTTTTCGCCATTCGAGAGTTGATGAACAAGCACAAAGAATGTTTGTTGTATGGACAGGACGT
>DATDFI010000321.1:0-3681 GCA_036522695.1 Bacteroidia bacterium
AGCGCCCTGGTGCTGGCCGACCACCTGCTGCGGCACCGTGCAGCGCGGGTTTGAGAACTACCTGTAATCGATTATATTTATTTCCCCAAACACAAACACAAAACCCTCATTTCACATGGCCGAACCCAAAAAGAAAAAAAGCATTGTAAGAAGGATACTGAAATGGACAGGCATCTCTTTCCTCCTCCTGCTTCTCCTCCTCATCATCGCACCTTTTATTTTCAAGAACAAGATCGTTCAGTTCGTGAAGGATGAAGCGAATAAAAACCTGAATGCGAAGATCGATTTCGGGGATTTCGATCTTACCCTGTTCAGCAGCTTTCCCAACTTCACCTTGTCGGTGAACAACGTGAGCGTGGCCAACATCGACCGCTTTAAAGGTGATACGCTCTTCAGCGCGAAAAACCTCACAGCCACCATCGATATCATGAGCGTGATCAGGGGCGACCAGTATAAGATCCGCACGATCGTGCTCGATCACCCGCGCATACTCGCCAAAGTACTGGCCGATGGAAAGGCCAATTGGGACATCACCAAACCTTCAACCGATACCACAAAGAAAGCTTCTTCCGAGCCGTCCAAATTCAAAATGAGTTTGAAAAAATTCGAGATCATTGATGGTCGCGTGGTGTATGACGATGCTTCGATGGGTTTTTACACTTCCCTGGTCGGGTTCGATCATACGTTAAGCGGGGATTTCACCCAGGATAATTTTTTGATGGAGACCATGACGAAGATCAACGAGTTCACCATGGCTTACGGGGGAGTGAAATACATGAATAAAGTGAAAACGGAGATCAGGGCCAACCTCGATATGGACATGACTGCCGGCAAATACACGTTCAAGGATAATTCCATCTCCCTGAACGAGCTCGGCTTCGGCATTGATGGATGGCTGGCCATGCCGCCCAACAGCCAGGACATGAATATGGACATGAAGTTCAAAGCGAACCAAAGCGAGTTCAAAAATTTCCTTTCACTGGTCCCGGCCTGCTACACCAGGGATTTTTCGTCAGTGAAAACATCCGGGAAACTTTCCATGGATGGATTTGTGAAGGGAACCTACAACGATAAAGTGATGCCCGGTTTTGGAGCGCATGTGAAGATAGACGATGCCATGTTCCAGTATCCGTCACTTCCTGCGGCTGCGAAGGATATTGCCGTGGATGTGAACGTGGATGACCCGAGCGGGGACCCGGATAAGATGGTGATCGATGTAAAGAAATTCCACGTAGAGCTGGCGGGCAATCCTGTTGACATGAACATGCACGTGGAAACCCCCGTCTCCGATCCCTATTTGAATGGAGCTGTGATGGGGCGTTTGAACCTGGCCACGCTCAAAACAGTTATTCCCATGGATGCCGGTCAATCGCTAAATGGGAATGTGACAGCCGATATAAAAATGAACGGGCACGAATCGTCAATAGAAAAAGGGCAGTACGATAAATTCAAGGCGGAAGGTAAAGTGATCGTGATGGACATGGATTACAAAAGCAAGGACACGCCTTACGGTGTGAATATAAAGTCCATGACACTTAATTTCTCACCGCAATTCGTGGAGCTTGCAGGCTTTGATTCGAAGATCGGGAAGAGCGATATTAAGGCGGACGGTAAGATCGAGAACTTCATGCAGTATTATTTCAAGAACCAGCTGCTGAAGGGGAATTTTAACATGAGGTCATCGGTGCTTGACCTGAATGAGTTCATGACCACCTCAACCCCTACAGCCGATCCCAATGCCAAGGCGCCTGCACCTTCACCAACCGACACCGCTGCAATGGGTGTGGTGGATGTGCCGGGTAATATTGATTTTACGCTGAATACGGCTGTTTCAAAAATGATATACGATAAGATCGACATCAGCAACGTGGCGGGCAGCGTGAGCATTAAGGACAAAAAAATAGATCTCTCCGACCTGAAGATGAATTTGCTGGGCGGGAGCATGAATATGAATGGTTACTATGAAACGAAGAATATTTCGGCTCCCACCGTAGCGCTGGTATTGAACATCAGCGATTTTGATATTTCACAAACAGTAAAGGATTTTGTGACGATTCAAACGCTTGCACCTGTGGCAAAATACACGAGCGGAAGATTTTCGGCTACGGACGTGAAGTTCAACTCGGTGCTGGATAAAAAAATGATGCCCGTGATGAATACTTTGAATGGAGGAGGAACATTGATGACGAAGAACGTGGTGGTGAGCGGGTTTGAGCCCCTGAATAAACTGGCGGATGCCCTGAAGATGGAAAAATTCAAACGTACGGAGTTCAGTGACCTGAAAATCAGTTTCCATTTCAAGGATGGGAAGGTGAGCACGGATGAATTTCCGTTCAAATCGGGAAGCGTGGCCGGCACATTTGCGGGCAACACTTCATTCGATCAGAAGATAGATTACAAGATGAAAATGGAGATCCCCACCAAGGACATGCCGGCCGGTGCCAAAGATTATGTGAATGGTTTATTGAGCAAGGCCAATATGCTTGGCGTGAATGCGAAGTTACCCGAGAAAGTGAAGCTGAATGCCCTGTTCGGTGGAACGGTAACGAGTCCCACTGTGAAAACAGATGTGAAAGAAATTGCCGGCAACATGGTGGACCAAACCAAGGATGTGCTGAACCAGAAAAAGGATTCGGTGATAAAAGATGTGAAGAAGGACATGAGTGCCGAGGCGGACAAAATATTGAAAGATGCCGAGGCGGAGGCGCAGAAGGTGAAGGATGCTGCAAAAGTGCTGGCCGATCAAACGCGCAAGCAGGGCTATGATAACGCGAAGAAACTGGAGGACCAGGCTACCAACCCTATTGCAAAGGTGGCGGCCAAAAAAGCGGCAGACAAGCTCAGAAAGGAAGCGGACGATAAGGCGAACCAGATCGTGAATGATGCCAATAAGAAGGCCGATGACATTATGAAAGCGGCCCATGAGAAAGCGGATAAGCTGAAGCAGTAGTTGCCGGTTATCAGTTGTCGGTTGCAGAATATTTTCGGTGCCTTAATGTGGCCACCCCTTAGCGCAGTCGGGGGGTGCGGACCATCAGCGGTAAGCGGGTGGCGAAAGCGTGACGAGTGCGGTTTGCGGAGCACAGCCGGCCTTGCTCCCCGAAGGGTCTTTCGGGCAAAAAATACACGGTAAAACAGCGTAACCAAGCAGTGATATTTTCGTTATAGTTCAAAAAATAATATGAAGCGATTCCTTTTATTTTCTTTTCTTCTCTGTTTGGCCTGTGCACCCGCCATCGCCCAGGATGACGATAACGGTGAAAAAAAAGAAAGCGATTGTCCCGACCCGGATAATGCATCGGCCGTTAAGCTGTTTAAAAAGTATAAGGACAGCAAAAAATACGAGTACAAAGAGCGCATTAAGTTTTTAAAGGAATGCATCGAGGAGGAGCCGGAGTATGCCGCTGCGAATTTTGAGTATGCGAAGCAGATGCGCATGACCATCATGAACGGGAAAACGCCCGACATAAGCCCTACAAAATATTATTACAAAAAGGTGATCGAGCTTTGTCCCAATTACCATTCCGATCCATATTACTACCTCGGTATTATTTATTGGGAAGCGAAGAACTACGACAGCTGCATTTACTACATGCAGCACTACCTGGATTTTAAGAGCGATGATGAAAAAAAATACGATAAAAAATTCGCTTCGTTCCAGGTGGATGCCAAACAGCTGAT
>DATDFI010000322.1:0-10060 GCA_036522695.1 Bacteroidia bacterium
CACACACTCACCGAAGTGATCTATGCCGAATAAAGAAACCCGATCTTTTCCAGGATGAGCGGACAGGCCTCCCATACCATTACACTCACCGGTGCCGATTCGCTCACATTGCACCGATCAGCGCTGCAGGTACGTGCGAAAGATTCGTTAAAAGAAATTCAATTCCGCGATTCGTTTTATGATGCAAGGCTTATTCACTGGGACAGGATCGCAAAAGAATTGCGCGATCCCAATGACACGCTGCAATCACAGGTGGTCGTTCCTTCTGTTTTCAGGGACCACAAATTTCCCGATGAACACCATCTCACACCTGTTGCTGCGCAAAATCCCGGCAACGATTGGATGCTGGGTATTCTCCTGGCAGTGGTGCTGATGCTGGGTGCCGTGCGTCAATTAGCGGGCAAACGACTTGCGTTTTACCTGAGTGCTTTCATAGCGACCCGGTTCGCAGCCCAGCTGCAGCGGGAGGAATACGCGATGACCAACCGGACGGCAATCACCCTGTTCGCCTGTTTTATTTTAACAGCAGGGCTTTTTATTTTTCAATTGCTCGGTTTTTTCGGAATTCATTTCGAAGTCCCGCCCTTTCTCATTTACCTGTACCTGTGCGGTGGGTTATTGGCGATATACCTGGTTAAGATCCTGGTGATCCGGATGCTTGCCTTTATTTTCAGGACAGAGACAGAAGCGGGTGAGTACATATTTTATACCCTGCTGTTCAACCAGGTGCTGGGTATGATCTTGCTTCCCATTGTCACCGGGCTGGCCTTTATTCATACTTTCAATACCTCCGGGCTGATGTATTGCGGGCTGGCGTTTTTTGGTATTTTGTTTATTTACAGGCTATTACGCGGGGTCTGGATGGGTCTTTCAAAGCCCAAAGTTTCCAGGTTCTATTTATTTTTATATCTTTGCACCCTTGAATTTTTACCTGTAGTATTTGCGATCAAATATCTTTCAACATTTCGTTGACCTAACCAGGCTTCAAAAATGAAAATCAGGCGCGTTCTTTCCAATAAAAAATCCTCTACGTTGAAAGTAAAAAGCAATGCAAGCGCGGCCAAACCCGAAAAGGTAAAAAGCATACTCGTTACACAGCCCAAGCCTGAGAATGATAAATCTCCCTACACCGAC
The DNA here is from genome assembly GCA_036522695.1 of Bacteroidia bacterium. Lineage (GTDB taxonomy): Bacteria > Bacteroidota > Bacteroidia > JADZBD01 > JADZBD01 > DATDFI01. Next base: position 1,135 of record DATDFI010000322.1, read on the forward strand.
CTTGGGAAAAAATACAATATTAAAATTGATTTTCGTCCTTTCATTCATGTGGAAGGAGTTTCCTCAAAAGAATTTCGCCAGGAGCGCATTAACATACTCGATTACTCGGCCGTGATCATGACCAGCCGCAACTCGGTGGATCATTTCTTTCGCCTTTGCAACGAGCTGCGCGTGAATGTACCCGAGAGCCTTAAGTATTTCTGCATCTCCGAGTCCACCGCTTATTACCTGCAAAAATACGTGGTGTTCCGCAAGCGAAAGATCTTTCACGGCAAGCAAACCTTCCACGACCTCATCGATGTGATCAAAAAACACAAGGATGAGAAGTTCCTGCTGCCCGCTGCAGATATACACAAGGATGAGATCCCCGAAATCCTTGATGCACACGGCATCAATTATAAAAAAGCGGTGATGTATAAAACCGTTTGCAGCGATCTTTCCGACCTGGAGAACGTGTTTTACGATATTCTTGTTTTCTTCAGTCCCTCCGGGATCACCTCACTGTTCAAAAATTTTCCCAAGTTCAAACAGAACAAGACACGCATAGCGGCCTTTGGGAATACCACCGCCCGCGCAGTGGAAGAAGCCGGCCTTCGGCTGGACATACAGGCACCGCTGCCCGAAGCGCCTTCCATGCACATGGCCCTGGAAAAATATATCCAGGCAGTGAATAAGAAGTGATCCCCGGCATTTAACTTTTTTTAACTCCTTCCTTTTCCACTCTTACCGGTGATAAATCCCTGTTCCCGCTCGTAAAAAAGCCTTCAGGTTTCGCTCGAAATGAAGTAACTTTATGCTTCATGAGAACCTTTGCGAAGGAAGAACGTTTAAAAAGCAGTAAACAGATCGAGGAGCTGGTAAAGAACGGCCGTTCGCTCACCGCAGGTCCGCTTCGCATGGTTTGGATGGAAAGCGAACAGCCCCGGAAAATGCTGGTCACCGTTGCTGTTTCCAAACGGAATTTTAAACGTGCGGTGGATCGCAACAAGCTCAAAAGAAGAATGCGTGAAGCCTGGCGCAACGGCAAACAGGTGCTTGAACTTCCACTCGGCTCGAGCGGGAAAAAGATCAGGGTGATGTTCTTTCATGTTTCCAAACAACTCAGTGATTATGCATCCATTGAATCGGGAATGAATATTGCATTGAAAAAACTGGCTTCTTCCCTATGAATAAAGCCTTGAGCATACTTTTTGCAGGATTCATACGGTTCTACCAGTATTGCATTTCACCTTTGCTGATGCCATCCTGCCGCTATACGCCCAGTTGTTCCCAATACGGTTTGGAAGCGCTGAAAAAGCATGGTGCATTCCATGGCGGGTGGCTCACCATGAAACGTTTTTGTTCCTGTCACCCCTGGGGCGGGCACGGCCATGATCCCGTTCCAGATGAAATAAAAAAGAAATGAATCAAAAGCATATCCTATGAAAGCATTTGTAACCCGGTTCCGCAAACTCATCATCGTATCCTCCCTCGGAGTATTCGTTGCCATCTCTTTCAGCTTCATCGACAGCTATTTCGAGATCTCCAAGAACATGGAGATCATGAATACCGTGATGCGTGAACTCAACTCGTATTATGTTGACGATATAAAACCGGGCGACCTGATGAAAAAAGGTATTGACGGCATGCTCGGCTCGCTCGATCCCTATACGGAATACTATCCTGAGTCGGAGGTGGAAGATTATAAAGTGATGGTGACCGGTCAATACGGAGGTGTGGGCGCGCTCATCCAGCAAAAAGGCGATTATTGCGTGATCTCCGAACCTTATGAAGGATTTCCTGCACAAAAAGCAGGGCTCATGGCAGGTGATGTTTTGCTCGAAGTGAACGGCACATCGGTGAAGGGAAAAACTACGGCCGACATCAGCAAACTATTGAAAGGCCAGGCCAACACTACTGTAAAACTTCTCGTGCAGCGTGAAGGTGAAAAAAATCCCATCGAAAAGACCTTGGTGCGTGAAGAGATCAAGATAAAGAATGTCCCGTATTTCGGGATGCTGAACGACACTGTGGGTTACATTAAACTCACCAGCTTTACCGAAAATGCAGCGGATGAAGTGAAGAGCGCCCTGGTAAAGCTTAAAGATAAAAATGCAAAGGCTATCGTGTTCGACCTGCGCGGCAACGGGGGTGGGCTTTTGCGCGAGGCGGTCGACATCGTAAATCTCTTTGTGGACCGGGGCCAGGTGATCGTAACCCAAAAAGGAAAGATCAAAGAGATGAACAAAGTGTATACGGCCGATAAACAGCCGGTGGATACACAGATCCCGCTCGTGGTGCTGGTCGACCGCGGCTCCGCTTCCGCATCCGAAATTGTGACCGGTGCCATACAGGACCTCGATCGCGGTGTGGTGATCGGCCAGCGCTCATTCGGCAAAGGACTGGTTCAGCAAACCATTCAACTCGTTTACAACACGCAAATGAAAGTGACCATTGCCAAATACTATACCCCCAGCGGCCGCTGCATACAGGCGCTCGATTATTTTCACAAGAACCCCGATGGCAGCGTTGATAAAGTGGCGGATTCTCTCATGAAGGAGTTCCACACCAAGGATGGACGTTCTGTTTACGATGGCAGCGGCATCTATCCTGACATCGTGACCGAGCAGAAAAAATACAGCAACATTTTGCTAAGCCTCGCACAAAAGAACCTCATCTTCGACTACGCCACAAAATATCATGTGCTGCATCCTACCATTTCGCCTACCCGGCAATTCCACCTGGGCGATAATGACTACAGCGATTTCACTTCCTTCCTTTCGGATAAGGAATTCGATTATACCACCAAGACCGAAAAAACCCTGGATGATTTCAAGGAAACGGCCCTGAAGGAAAAATATTTCGATAACGTGAAAGACCAGTACGAGGAACTCCGGAAAAAAGTGGCGCACAATAAAACGGAAGACCTCCAGAAATTCAAGGACGAGATCGAAGAGTTGTTGCGTGGCGAGATCGCATCGCGCTATTATTACCAGAACGGCCGCCTCGAAGCTTCTCTCGAAAAAGATGTGGAAGTGAATGAAGCCATTAAATTGTTCCGCAACCCCGCCAGGTACAATTCCATTGTGAAAGGCGAAGGCGAGTACAAGGTGATCGGCAAACCCCAATCGCAAAAGAAAAAGGAGGACAACCCGAAAGATCCTGGTGGCAACACACCTAACAAGCCCGATGATAAACCGGGCGATAACAAGGACAAAAAGCCGAATAAAAAGGGATAGCTCTCCTTAAATAATAATTCGAAAATTCCCCCGTTGATCACGGGGGAATTTTATTTTTACACAGCGATACTTTATTCGCGGATCCAACGTTACGGGTGCATATGCAGGGACGTTTACGCTTCAGCAGCTTTTACATTTATTATTTCGGCCTCATCGTACTGGTGGCCGGCCTGCCCAGTTCCGTCTTCCTCATGAGCCTTTCCCAGTTCATCATCCTGGGCGCATGGCTGTTCTCGGGAAACCCGCTGCATAAGTTCCGCGACTTTTTTCATGACCGGCTTGCGCTCATCGTAAGCTCCGTACTTCTCCTTCATTTTATCGGGCTGCTGTACACCAGCGATATCGAGGAAGGCTTAAAAGATGTACGCATCAAGCTTCCCCTGTTCCTGCTGCCACTCTTCATCAGCACCATGCCCCGGCTCGATGAGCGCCATTTCCGCTGGCTGCTGTACCTCTTCTGTGCAAGCGTGTTTACCGGCACCATCATCTCGATGGGCAAATACTTCGGCCTCGGCAAAACACCCATCACCGACCCGCGCCAGATCGCACTCATCTCGCACATCCGCTTTTCGCTCATGATATGTATGGCCGTTTTTATTCTTGCATGGTGCGCCTGGCAGGACCGTTCCCTGAAAAAGAACCTTATTTATTTTTCTATCATCGCCTGGCTCGTTTTTTTTCTGCTCCTGCTCGAGTCGCTCACCGGTATAGTAGTGCTTTTCATCGTGGGTGGGATATGGCTCTCGTACCTTATTTTTAAAAGGGGAAAGACCTGGATGAAATGGTCATTCCTGCTCGTGGGCGGGGCTTTTATTTTTCTTATTTATCATGTGATCCGCCACGAGGTGACCGCCTTTTACGAAGTGCACGAGACCGCTGATATCAACCATCTCGACACACTCACTCCCCACGGTCATCGTTACCTGAACGACCTTGTGAATAATAATATGCAGAACGGTTATTACACCGGGATCTACCAATGCTGGGAAGAAATGGAGCCTGCCTGGAACAAACGCAGCTCCATTAAATTCACGGACGAGGATAAAAAAGGAAACCTCATCCGCTTCACGCTTATCAGGTATCTCGCTTCAAAAGGCCTGCGGAAGGATGAGGATGGAGTGAATGCGCTTACCGCTGATGATGTGCGTAACATCGAGAATGGTTTTCCGGATTATCGTTACCCGCAGCTTCCCACGCTGCGCACACGTGTCGATGGCATCATTTGGGAATTCAATGAATATTTCAAAGGGAAAAACCCCAGCGGGCATTCCGTTACGCAGCGTTTCGAATTCTGGCGCGCGGCCACAGGCATCATCAAAAAAAATGTCCTGGTCGGTGTAGGAACAGGTGACCAGCCCGATTCATTCAAAGCGGAATACGCATCCAACGGCACACAGCTTTCAGAAAAATACCGGCTGCGCTCGCACAACCAGTTCCTCGCCATCACCGTGGCATTCGGCATCATCGGCCTGCTGTGGTTTTGCTTTGCCTTGCTCTACCCGCTCACGCAAAATTTTTTCAGGCGCGATTTTTTTTACCTCACCTTTTTCATGATCGCCATCATCTCCTTCATCAACGAGGATACCCTCGAAACACAGGCAGGGGCCACCTTCTTCGCATTCTTCAATGCGATATTCCTATTTGCGCGTAAGAAAGATTGATTTTTTTTGAAGCGATAGCGCGCGGTGCTTCTTTCATCTTTGGGTCCCGCTGCTTGTGTCGCCATGTCCGCGCAACCTCGCCCTCACCCGCAAATGCCTGCGGGCATGGCTTGGGTCACAAGCATCAGGGCTATACATGGCGCAGCAGCTCCGTCAGGATCCACGCATCGGCCGGCACCATCGTATCATCACAGCCCCAACTTTTCCAACACTGCAAAGGCGCTTATTTCCCGTATGCAATGGCAATCGGCATTATGCTTACAATCACTGCAGGTTTTATCGAGCACAAGGTAACCTGCACTTTTTCCCAGGGGTGCCCACCTGCCGGGGTGAATAGGGCGCATAGGAGCGTAAAGTCCGACCGCTTTTTTCCCGAGCGCGGCCGCTATGTGCAGCGGGCCGGTGCTGGCAGCCACCAACCCATCGCAGGCATTGATGAATGAAATAAATTCTTCGAGCGATAATTTTCCCGTAAGGTCATTTATCCCGGGATGCTTTTCAAGAAGCGAGCGCAGGGTTTCGCCTTCCTCTTTTGTTCCTGAAACAAAAACCTCAGCTTTATCCTTAGGCAATCGCTCAATGAGTTTCGAAAAATTATCCAGCCCCCACTCCCGCGCGCTGCCTTTGGAGCGGGGATGAAGGATGAGGTTGAATTTATTCTTATCGATCAGCGCTGAAAATTTTTCCGGCAATGCCTTCGCACGCGTAAAGCCATAATTATCTGCCAGCTCTCCCAATGGAAAATCCCCCTTGATACCGAGCGGCCCCAGCAATTTGCAGTTGAGCTGCGCCTCGTGCAATTCTGAATTCTTCCTCGAAAAATCCACTTTGCGATTGCAGGTCCACCAGTGAAACAAACGGTGACTTGTACCGATGCGCGCAGGGATCCCGGCTCGTTTGGCAAGCGATGCGATTTCCCGCTGCGGGAAAACATGAAGGATAGCATCTGCTTTAAACCTGCGAAAAACATTCTCCTGTTCACCTTTATCCTTCGCACTTATCTCATCCCAATCGGCAAATTCATCCACGTACTCGCAGCAGGCAACAACCGCCCTTGTGTACCTTCTTCCAATAAAAATGATCCGGCACCCGGGAAATTTCTTTTTCAGGAGCCCGGTGAGCGGCAACGTGAGCATCACGTCACCGATACTGTCGGTGCGGCTGATGACAAACGTTCTATTTTGCATCGTGCAGCTCTTTCAGCTTTTTATACTTAAGGTAAGTGGCGTAAGCCGAGATGCGGCTGATGGTAAATCCTGCTTTCCCATCCAGGAAGCCGAGGTTCAAAATGTAATTGCTGATGAAGCGCCCGGCCGGGGATAAATAACGTTTCACCAACCCGGCCCGCTTTCCTTCTTTGAAATACGCTTTCGCAGCTATCTCCGAAAAATAATTCACCTGCCGGTAATGGTCCTCCAGCGTGTAATAGCTGTAATGAAGAATATCGCCTTCGAGTTCTCCCGTCACTTTATCGCCTTCCTTCATCTCATATTTATCATGCGGATTCACACCTCCCCAGCCTCCTTTGCGCGAATCCCATAAGCGCAATTTTTTATCGGGATACCAGCCGCAATGGCGGATCCAATTACCGCAGTAATTCGTAAGGCGGTTCATGTAATAGCCATCGTGCTTCCAATCCTTCTTTACTTCGAGGATGGAGCGCTTCAACCCATCCGACAAAGCTTCATCGGCATCCAGCGAAAGCACATGAGGATATTTCGCATAAGTGATGGCGCGGTTCTTTTGCTCAATGTGCCCGTCAAATTTATGCTGTACGAAACGTGCGCCTTTACTTTCACATATCCCGCGCGTGCGATCGGTCGAGAATGAATCCAGGACCACGATATCATCCGCCACTTCCTTTATTGAATCCAGGCAGCGGCCAATGTTCTTTTCTTCGTTGTACGCGATAATGACAACTGAAAGCGGGGTCATGCGCGCAAAGGTAACAAGAAGCGCTGAGTGCTGGTGAATGTTCTATCTTTGATCGGGAACAAAAAAATATTCAACCCCTATTAAGGAAAAAGACCGACTGATCGAATAGGTGATAAACCAGGAAGCACATCATGCAAAAAGATCCTTTCGTGAAGAATACATTGAATTGCTTAAGGAACACGGCATTTCATTCGAAGAAAAATATCTACTGTAGAGACTATAATTTTTAGATTTGAATAATGAACGACATTCTCCCGGCCATACAAAACGGTGATGCACGCGCCCTGGCACGGGCCATCACACTCGTGGAGAATGAACTGCCCGGCTACCAGGAGCTGCTATCCTCGCTCAGCTTCGAAAAAAATATCCCGGTGATCGGCATTACCGGTCCGCCCGGTGCCGGCAAAAGCACGCTCATCAATGCCCTGCTCAAACACCTTGTTTCGCTGGGAAAAAAGACCGGCATCATCGCCATCGATCCCACATCACCTTTTAATTATGGCTCTTTGCTCGGTGACCGCTTACGCATGGCCGAGCACTTCAATAACGAGCAGGTCTTCATCCGCTCACTGGCCACGCGCGGCTCATTGGGCGGGCTCTCCGCAAAGACCATCGAGATCGTGGATGTGATGAAGAATGCGGACCTCGATCTCGTCATCGTGGAAACGGTGGGCGTTGGGCAAAGCGAGGTGGAAATTGTGGGGCTTGCCGACCTCACCGTTCTCGTTCTTGTTCCCGAATCGGGTGACGAGGTGCAGACCTTGAAATCGGGTGTGATGGAGATCGCTGACATTTACGTGGTGAACAAGGCGGATCGCGCGGGCGCTGATGCATTCATTAAAAATATCATTACGCTGGTGCAGTCGAAGCATTCGGAAAAAGAGATACCGGTGATACGCGCGGTGGCAGCGCAGGACGAGGGCATTGCTGAGCTTTATGCTGCAATAGAAACATTATATCCTCAAAAGAAGAATGACAAACGTTCATTCCTGTTGGCCGAAAAAGCTTTTCACCTGCTGCAGAATAAGCGCATGAAGGATATTTCACGTGCCTCTCTCCGCGAGCAGATCGAAAAAGCTTCCCGCGAAAAAAACTTCAACCTGTATCGCTGGATCAGGGGATTGTAGTTCCCTGCTTTCGTAACTTTTATCCAACTATTCCGTTCAAGGCGGCACACCCCAAATGTTTCACCGTAAACAAGGAGGTGCTATGCGCTCAAAATTCGTTTTCCTGTTCGTTCTCGCGATCCTTCTCTCGTCTTACAAAAAAGCCGGGATTGAACTTTCATTGCTGAAGGTCCCCCTGAAGATACGGAAGGAATGTTTTACCGCGAATACCGCCACGCTTAATGAGGAAGAAAAGAATGTGGTCCTTTACATGAACATTGCCCGCTGTTACCCGAAATATTTTCTCGATTCCCTCTTCCTGCCCTATGCAAAAGAAAAAGGCATTGACACCAAAACCATGTATTACACCACGCTGGTAAAAACTTTGCGCAGCATGAAACCTGTTGCCGCACTTACCTTTTATCCCGATCTCTATCCTTTCACCCTGGCCCACGCACAGGACATGGGTAAGAGCGGGCTCATGGGGCACAAAAGCAGCAAGGGAGTGGACTTTGATAAGCGTTTGAGTAAATTCAACAGCTTTAAAGGGGAGGATTGCCAGTACGGCTACAACGATGCGCTGGATATTGTAATGGACCTCATTTTAGATGAAGGCATCCCCTCGCTCGGCCACCGGGAAAATATTTTGATGAAGGGATTTGCGCGTACGGCCGTTTCCATCCAGCCGCACAAAACTTATGGTGTGAATTGCGTGATAGATTTTACCGATTAATCTTCCCAGTATTGGGTGCCGTATTTGTCGATGTAGCCCGGGCTGGGACCAAAACAAACAATTCTTCGCCATAATATCCTTTCTGATTTTAAAGTCATTGGAAAGATCGCATCAAAATCCGCATTAACATATCCTTTCATCAGCAATTTTTCACGGATCTGGATTTGGCCTTCGCCTGAATATCTTATCGCCCATTTTTGCTTGCTCATGTCATATATACCGATCTGACCGCTTCTAAAGTGAACTCGAGCAAACTTTTGATCAATGATTTCT
>DATDFI010000323.1:0-7644 GCA_036522695.1 Bacteroidia bacterium
CGCGGGCCAGCGCGAGGGGGTTTACCCCGAGATGATGATAAAAACTCCTGTCCTCGAATTGCACGATGCACTTCTCGAACTTTTCAGGAACGCTGTCGTCATAGGGAAAGCGCCATTGTCCATCACTCGCAATTTGCGCGCACATCAGGTTCCCGTTCTTGTCATCGAGCACGGTGCAGGTGGGATCATTGAATAATTGTGAAGGCAAACAGAACCAGAACCAAAGAAATAAAAGAGACCAGGTAAAAGCACGCCTCCTCCATTTCATTTTGAGAGAACGCCAGCACCACTGGCCCGCCATTTTTAGTGCAGCCCGGGCTTTTGAAACCCATGAAAATATTTTTTCAGTTGCTGGCATGAATGGAGCGAGGCTGCGATTTTGAAAACAGGAACGCGGTGATGAAATTAACGAACAGGATCACAGAGAGCATGCACAAGAGTGAAATTGGTGAATGGAAAGAAAGCAGAAGGGTCGTACCCGCGAAAAAAACAATGCCATTGACCAAAAAATGCTGCCCCATGTGTTTGATGGTGAATTGTCGTTTAAAGAATGGAAGGAACCCGTAAAGAAGTACCGTGAGCGTGAATGCGTACAACAAGGGCACAAATTTATCGCGGAGGTTTCCCGGGTACTGGACGCCCTGTTTAATAATGAACTCATTGAAATCAAGTTGAGCTGAGGCTTTTTCTTCCGAAAGATCAGCCAACGACATATCACTCATTCCAATCGGAGAATAAAATTCCATTCGCAAGCTCGGGCTATGTTTAAAGAACAACCCGGGCTCATCGAACTCATCATCACACCAGAGACCGGTGAACAGAAAGCAAATTACAAGGAGGCTTATGCCGAGGAATAAATAAATATTAAATCCGGTTTTCATCTCTAAAAAAACCCGTCCCGCCTTTTACGCTGCGGAACGGATTCGCTAACCACTAAACCATGCTAATTGATTTATTGCACCCGAGCACACTTCGCGAGCCCCAGTGTGACATTCTGTTTATTTTACTCCACATCCCCGCCCGGCTTATTCACTTCTATCCATTTGCCCGGCTTGCGCGCGTTGATGGTGTTGTCGTACATCGCTTCGCAATAAACCGTAGGCAAATAATATTTACCCATGTACGTTGCGTTCAGGATGATGCGGAATGTTTTTGTTTCATTGGGCGAGAGATTGAAATACGTGTACACCCTGTCGTCACGTATATCCTGGTAAGTGGGCGTTGAACTCTTCACCGAACTTTCCGATTCATCCATGCGCGTGTTGTGAATTTCCCAGCCGCTGGGGAAAATCTGTGTCAGGGCCATCTCGCGATACGAGCCCCGCGTTCCGGGATTTGTAACGGTAACTTCTGCATAAAAATCAGTACCCTGCTCCAGCTTTTCGGGGTCAAGATCCTTCCCTTCCATTGTCTTGTAATCAATGCTCAGGTTAAGGTCGTTGTTGGAAGAGGACTGGTCTCCCTCTTCAGGCACACCTTCCAGCACCACGCGCGCGTACAAGATCCCTGCACCCTTATTCACTACCTGCACATTACCTCCGCTCGTGTTCTTAATACCCATATCGGTTTGCGAGATCGGTGATTTGGTTGTTTTATTCAGCAATTGCGTTCCGTTCACTGAACAAGTAAAGCTCATCTCCCGCGAGCCGCCCACCGTACTGAATTTGCTTACCGCGATCAAAGCATAAGCTGTGGTTTGTGTGCTCATCCAGTTGTACGGATCGCTCATTTCTTTGGAGAGTTCTTTCACCAATGAAGCCGCGCGTGCACGATCGCCTATCAACGTAAGCGCTTCAATGATCATGGCCTCATCGCGCTCATCCGATCCGTATGAATAGGAAAGTTCACGATAATCTTTTACGGTAACAGGATTATTGTACGCCAGTTTTTTCGCTTCGTCCGGGTAACCGGCAACCTGGTACGCGGCAGCCAGCCGCCACTTCGCCACGTTCGACAATCCAGGATATTCACGCAGCCTGTTCATCGCGCCAAGCTCCGGTGCTTTGGCAAGCGCGAGCGTATACAAACGATAAGCCTGCTCGAGATCGTCATTGAAATAATAGTAATACGATGTTTTTGTTTTGGGTGTCCAGTTGTTCGCTGCTTTTTTCTGGTAACGTTTCCAGTTGTCGAGCATATTTCGAGGGACGGTATATCCTTTTGCCTGCGCTTCGAGCAGGAAGTGCCCTGCATAATTGCTGCCCCACTCCGAAGGATCGTATTCACCGGGCCAGTAACTGAATCCTCCTTCGGTGGTCATGAATAAATGCAAGCGGTTGATGCCGGCCTTTATGTTCTGTTCGATCTTCGATTTGTAATTTTCATTCAGCTCCATTACATCGCCCACGAACAATTGAGGGAACACGGATGAAGTGGTTTGCTCGATACAACCGTGTGGATACTGGACCAGGTAATCCAATCTCCTTCCAAGATCGATCGGGGGAATATTTGAAACCTCTATCGTTCCTTTATTGGTGCCTATCATTCCTACCGGAGTATAAGCGGTGGTCCAGGTCTCACCGGGGTTCAGCACTTTTTCCATCACGTTCACCACCTTTGGATTAGGATTGCGCACATCGAGTTCGATATCATAGGTCGCTTTTTCTTTTCCGCTCGTGGCGATGATCTTTACTTTCCCTACTCCGAGCATGGGTTTTACTTTGAGTTTGAAGTTCACCACTTCATCCCCGATCTCCTTAAAGCTTACCGATTTATTGGGCGAATCCTCGAGGACGAAATAATTATTAGGGATCACCTGCACGTTCACGTTCTTCACATTTTTCTCCATCGCAAAAACATTCACCGGCAATTCAACCTCTTCATTGGGTCCCACCACGCGGGGCAAAGTTCCGAGTATCATTAAAGGAGTTCGAACCGGGATTGTCTTCTCCGCCTTTCCATAAGCGAGATCCTGCCCTGTGACCACCATCACCCGCACCGAGCCCACATACTGCGGAATATCGATGGTATGTGTTTTCGTTTGATTGGCCCCGATGTAGAACGGGCCGATGAAACGCACCATGGGTTTGAAACGATTGGCTTTATTGCCGCCTTTCTGCTCCACTTCCCCGTCACCACCGATGGGGATCACGCGCTGCATTTTTCCACTGAAAGCCCCGATCACCATATCGTACATGTCCCAGGTTTTAACACCAAGCGCTTCACGCGCATAAAACGTATTCCAGGGATCGGGCGTTTCAAAATGCGTGAGGTCAAGCAAACCCTCATCCACCACGGCAATGGAATACGTCATGGGTTTGCCATTCTTTTCATTCACCGTGATGGTCTCTTTTGTCTCGGGCTTCCACACATCGAGCGTGCGCAGCTCAGGCGTTAAGTGCGATTTCGGATCATCTATCTTCAAAGGGATCACGCCATACATGCGAATGGGAAGGTCGTTGACCGTTTGTGCATGCGGCTGAACCATCGTTACATTCACATAAATATTCGGGGTCATTTCAGCCGAAGCGGTGAACGAATATTTCGTATCGCCCTTTTTGGTTTCCACCCAATGTTGTTCGATCACGCGCGAACCGTTCTCGATACTCACCAGCGCACGTCCCTGCGCACTCGAAGGGATCACAAGATTGATATTATCACCAACATTGTATGAAGGTTTATCCGCATTGAACGAAAGCATGCTCGCCCCCTTGTCATCGCCTTTATCACTCTTGCCATACCAGTACGGCCAGTCGATATAAACGGTTTGCCCGGTGCTGTGACCACTTTCTTCATCCGTTACGCGAACAAAAAACCTTCCCCAATCCGGGCGATTAATGCGGAGCACAAATGTGCCCTTTCCATTTGTTGTCGTAACCGTTGAGGTTTGCACCGGCATGTGATAATCACCGCCTACGTAATTCGCAAGTTCATCGTCATAACTATCCCACCACCAACGCCACTGCACTTTATACACCTGCACGGTGAGTTTCTTTCTCGAAACAGGATTTCCATTCGCATCCACCGTTGCGATATTCACGATATTGTTCGTATCGGTATAAAGCATATCGCCCCAGCCCTGTCCTTTCGGCATTTTTATTCCCACGTACGATTCGTAAGGAGAATAAGGAAGACTGAAATGATCCACGCTGAATGCGCCACCTTCTTCAAAAACACGGGTGGTGAAACTGGCCTTTAGCATACCGGGGGCTGAATTTTTCACATTGATCCCCGGCTTAACGGTAGCCACGCCCTTGTCATCCAGTTTACCGTCAAAAATGGTTTGCGTTTCGGTGCTGAACCTGCGTGCCGGATCATCGAAAATATAATCCGGGAATTTCTTGAAGTCTGTGCTCACTTCATTGAGCGACACTTCCACTTTAGCAGCAAGATCTTTTGCGATGGCGCCATGCAGCCACTTCGCTTCGAGCTGGCCATTCACTTCTTTGTTCGCAGTTAGCCTGTCCACGCCAAAATCAAGCTTAAGCTTGAGGCGGTTGGGCATGATGGTTTCCACTTTGATCGTTTTTGAGAAGATCGCTCCTCCCACTCTCACGGTCGCGGTCCAGTTGCCCGTTGGCGCGCTGGGATCGGTTGAAGTGGAGAAATTGTAGAAGCCATTGAGCCCGGAAGTTTGCGTCATCTTTTTCACAACTGTTCCCTGGGGGTTGCTCAGTTCAAAAGTTACGGGATGTGTGGGTGGTAATGATCTCAATTTATCCTCGAGCATGAACATGAGATACAACGAATCACCGGGACGCCAAACGCCACGCTCGCCATAAATAAATCCTTTCACACCTTTCTGCACATTTTCCCCGCTCACATCAAACATGCTGAGTGAAAGCGAAGATCCGTCATCCAGCTTCAGGTATCCTCGTTGTGCGCCATTCATCGCGACAAGCAGGAAAGGTTTTTTCTTCATCTCCACCGAAGCCTGGCCGTCATCATTTGTTTTTACGGACCCAATAAGCTGGTGCTGGTAATTGTAAAGCTGCAAAGTGACATTGCTCACCGGTTTAGTGGTGCGCATATCGGTCACCGCAAAGGTCATGCTGTTGTTATTACCGGCTTTCGCGATGATACCCAGGTCGGAAGCGAGAATGTTACGGCTTACTACTTTGTGATAATAGTACGATTCCTCGCAGGGGTTTTGCCGCTCGGAATATTCATAATCGTAATTGTAATAATAATCGTCATCGTAATAGTAAGTAGATGGAATATCATCGCTCTCGTCTTCGTTCGTTTGATCGGGGATCTCTGAAAGTTCGGATGACTTCTCTCCTTCGCAGTGATAAACCGAATATTCCTTTTTGAAACTGAGCACCACTTTGTAAATGGCGCCCGGCTCCGTTTTGATCAGGTCGGAAAGATCGAGCGAATAGTTGTTCCAATGCTGGTATTCCAGTTCGCTTTTCCCTTTCAGGTCAATGCGTTTCCTCAGCACCACCCTTCCCACGCGCTTCATCTCGCGGTTGCCATCCAGGTTATTTACCTGCAGGAATTGCGCAACGTTGTTCTCGAATATCTTGATGATCTTCACATCCACCGCTTTCAAACTCACCGCCTGGAAGGGAAAGATCAAGCCTTCAGAATTAGGAAGGATCACGCCCTTGCCCACCAACTTTACCTCCGGCTTCAACTCTTCGAATTCTATCTCCTGTGTTTTACGCTGTTTGTAGGGATAGCCGAGAATATTTTTGATACCTGACTCGATGTTCAATGTTTTTCTTCCCACCTGGTGCGGGTTAGGATAAGCCCTCAGCTCATTATCATCGACCACGTAATTAAAGGTCACGTTCTCATTATTCTCATCGGTGCCCTGGGCGGTGGTTTGTGAAACCAGCGACATCAAACCATTCAGCTCCTGTTTTTCCATCAGGGGATCGGAGAAACGAACTGAAATGTACTGGTCGGGCGACTGCACCACTTCCACATTCATGATCTCGAAATCACCGAGGGCCGGGATGGTGAACTTCATTACCGAATCTTTCCCGGCCACCTCAATAGGCTTGCCGTTCCATTTAATGGTCACTTCACTTTTTTTCTCCATTCGCTTTACGCTGTCGATGGTGAACTGGCTTGTTTTATCATCGTTGTGCGTCCAGGCGATGCGGAGGTTTTTTCCGCTTTGCTGTGCCGAAATTATTTTCTGGATAAGGTCCGATTCGGCATAGTCGGCTGTGGTGATGGTGCCCGTGATGCGTTGCCATACCAGTTTTTGTTTATCGGTGGTGGTCATGCCGTTCACCTTCACTTCCATCGACTGTTCGATCACCCGGAAAGAGAATTCAAAATCCTCCAGGTTATGCGGCACTTCCATCAACTGCGACAAATGAAACGCGGCTTTGTATTCCTGGCCCGAAGGCAATTTGCTGTCGGGCTTGAATTCAATCGTACGGCTGTCCACCCAATATGCCGTTCCTTTAACGGAAGGAGAAAATTCAAAAAGTGTTCCTTCCACCGGTTGTCCCGATTGAACGGTCTTGGGACTTTCGTTGGTAAGAATGATACGGATGCGGCTTTGATTGGAAATGATCCCCGAGGTAAATGCCGAGATATATTCACTGAAAGCAGGATCTATTTTTTCCTCTTCCTTCCCTTTGGATTCGAAACGGAAAACGGTAACGGAAAGCACTGCTGCAGTAACAAGCACAGAAGTGAGGATAAGCAGGCGTTTGGACATGAGGTTTTGTTTTGTTTATTAAGCAAATTAATGGAAGAAAAACGATACGAATGCCGGGATTTTATTAAATGCAGTCAACACACTATTATTTGTAAATACCTTTTAAGCTGCTTTTGCGTGACCGCACTTATTTATAGCGGTCGGAATAATATAATGACTGGCCTCCCAAAAGCCATAATTCACCGAAAAACATGACCTTGCCTTTGAAAACAGCCCCGATAATTTCATATATTTGGAATAAAGACCCCAACCCGAGTGGCCAGACCTTTACACCTGTTTTTCATTATAGTTTGCCTTTCATTTTTACCTCTCGATCTTTTTTCGGCCAATAAAACATTTACGGGTCCCGGAAACTTCAGCGATGCCACTAAATGGAGTTCGGGTACGTTGCCGGTTGCAGGTGATAATCTGTTAATTAACGGAAGCTGTATTTTCGATAATGCCGCATCCAACCTTGCTTACGGCAACCTTGTGGTTGGATCCAGCGCTAACGCAACGCTATCCTGGCCATCGAGCGGGACCAACACGCTTAACGTGGCTGCAATTTCTTCCAATGCTGTTGGTGGCACTATCAACATGACCAATGGTGGAACGCTCCAGGTAAGGACATCGTGGACCACCACCTCCCAGACTTTTATTCCGGGAACCGGAACGGTCAATTGGAATGCAAGTGGAACCACTACGCTTCCTGCCGCCATCGGGACTTATCATAAGCTCACGATCACTGTCGGTACAGGAAACGTTACATTAGGCACGGGCACCACTATCAACAGCAATTTCACTATTGCAAGCGGGACCTTTATCATAGGCGGACAAAACATTACCTGCAACGGGACCACTTCCATAAGTGGAGTTCTCGAGGACAATGCAAATGGCGGGACAAATACTTTCACGAATATTACCATTAATGCGGGAGGATCGATCAACAACACCGTGAACGAAACGTATTCGCTGAGCGGCAATTTTACAATGTTCGGGGGCAACATTACCGGTAACGGCCAGGCCACGTACAATATTTCAGG
>DATDFI010000324.1:0-18445 GCA_036522695.1 Bacteroidia bacterium
ATCGACTGGAAGATCGATTCATCCTATATGTATTTAAAAACCCTGCCGGGTTCTACCCTGGGCATGGCACTTTTCGAGTCGAACAATTATTACCGCAGGGACCGTTACGACCAGTTCCAGATGCACGATGAAGTAAGCCCGCTTACGTTATTGAAGGATTATGCGAAAAAATACCAGACCAACACGTTCACCGGTGATGCGTTCGCTCATTTCATGAAAACGGAATTGGTGGAGATCGCCCCGTTGCTCGTTCAGTTATCCAATGCCGGTTTCATCATTTACGATGTGCAGGACGACCAGGTGGTGATCCAAAAACGCCTTTATGATTATGGTCTTGCCCGCCAGGGAAAGCAGGATTATGATGTGATCACGATCTCATCCAATGTTCAGGGAGGGAGTAATAATGCGATCATGAATCTTCTCAATTACGACCTGCACATATTCGGTGTGCAGTCCATTTTCCTGAGCGATTCACAGAACGTGTACATTTATCCTGAAAAAGGCGAGATCGTACTCAAGAAGAACCGGAATTTTGACTTCGGAGGGAATGTGCACGCAGGCCTGTTCGATTTTTACGGGAAGAAATTCGTTTTCGACTACAGCCGCTTCAAGATCGCGCTCAACAATGTGGACTCACTGCGAATGTCGGTCAAAGAAACAAATCCTGACGGTAGCCCGCGTATCGTAAAAGTGAAGACCGTGATCGAGGACATCAATGGCGAGCTGCAGGTGGATGATATGGGGAATCGTTCGGGTATCAAATCGAGCCAGTATCCTTATTACCCGAAATTCACCAGCAATAAAGAATCGTTTGTGTATTACAACAAGCGCTCGGTGCAGCACGGGGTGTATAAAAAGGATAATTTCTATTTTAAACTTGATCCATTCAGCATCGACTCGCTCGATAACTTTTCACCGAAAGGACTGAAGCTCGATGGGGATTTTGTGTCGGCAGGTATTTTCCCGCAGTTCAGGGAACAATTGTCCATCCAGCCTGATTATTCTTTGGGCTTCGTTCGTCAAACACCTCCCGGTGGCCTGGCCCTTTATGGTACCAAAGGAAAGTTCGATGCCACCATCAAACTTAGTAATAAGGGTTTGCAGGGCGATGGTACCATCAGCTACATTACTTCAACGGCTCATTCTCATGACATCATGTTCTATCCTGATTCTGTGGAAGCAAATGCCGAAGATTGGGTGGTGAAGGAGCAGGGGAAAGGCAGTAAAGTGGAGTACCCACCGGTGGTGGGCGATACGGTGTTCATTCACTGGGTCCCTAAGAAGGACATCATGTCCGTTTATAATAAGGAGAAGCCGCTCGCCTTGTTCGGTACCGATATGACACTGAAAGGACGCATTGATTACCGTCCAACTGAAATGACGGGCCGTGGTCTCTCTGAATTTTATGGTGCGGAATTGAATTCGGAGAAGTATCATTTCAAGAACAAGCGGTTCGATTGCGACACCGCAAATTTCAGGCTCAAGGCACTTCAGCAAAAGTTATTCGCCTTTTCCACCAAGAACGTGAATGCCCACATTGATTTTGAAAAGTACGAGGGCCGGTTCAAATCCAATAGTAAAAAAGGGTCCATCACTACCTTTGATGTGAACCAGTACATGTGCTACATGGATGAATTCACCTGGAAGATGAAAAAGAACAATATCGACATTACTTCTTCCAATGCCAAGATGACGACCAACCCTGATGGCACGGTGAATTTTACAGGTCCCGAGTTCATTTCTATCCATCCCAAGCAGGATTCGCTGCGTTTCTTTGCTCCACATGCCAGCTTCGACCTGAACAACTTTATCATTTCCGCCTCGGAAGTGCCCTATATTAACGTGGCCGACTCGCGTATCAAGCCGGATAGCGGCAACGTGACCATCCTGAAAGATGCAGTGATGAAAACCCTTTTCAATGCCACCATCATTGCCAATAATGTGACCAAGTATCACACACTTTACAATGCAACGGTGAATATCACCGCCCGCAAAAATTATTCGGCAAGCGGGAAATATGATTACGTGGACGAGTTGAAGAAAAAGCAAACCATATTTTTTGCCGATATAAAAGTAGACACCACTTACCAGACATTTGCGGATGCAAGTATTGCAGACACTTCGCATTTCATGCTCAATCCTAATTTCGAATTCAAAGGCAAAGTACACCTGAGGGCCAGCGACCAGTTCCTCACGTTTGACGGGACCACGTTCATACAGCACGGCTGCAATACCGTGGGGAAAAGCTGGTTCAAATTCAGATCACAGATCGACCCGCTTAATATTTATATCCCGGTAACGGACAATCCTGTTGACGGTGACGACAACCCGCTTGCTGCGAGTATCATGAGCACCACTACACTCAGTGACAGTAACCAGTTTTATACTGCATTCCTCTCGAAGCGATTGAGTAAAAATGATGTGGAAGTTTTGTCGGCATCAGGTTACCTCTACTTCGATAAATCTTCGCGCGAATACCGCATTGCAAGCAAGGAGAAACTGGTGGAACGTTCACTTGTAGGAAACTACCTGAGCCTCAACGCCAATAAATGCATCGTGTACGGGGAAGGCAAAATGAATCTCGGTACGGACCTCGGCCAGGTGAAGATCACGTATGTGGGTAATGCCACGCACGACCTCAACCGCGACTCTGCGTATTTCGATATGATGTTGCTGGTGGATTTCTTCTTCAGTAACGATGCCCTGGATAAAATGGGTGATGCGATGAATAATCCATCCAATACACTGCCTGCAGTGAATTTCGGCCGTCCCGTTTATGAAAAAGGTTTGCGCGAGCTGGTGGGTAAGGAGAAGGCGGACAAGGTGATCTCCGAGATGAACCTGTACGGCCGCCCCAAACATTTCCCGGATGAGCTGGAAAAATCGTTGTTCATCACCGATCTTAAAATGTACTGGGACCCTAAATCGAAATCTTACATTTCAAACGGACAGATCGGGATCGGTAATATCCGCAAGACCCAGGTGAATAAAATGGTGAATGGCTGGGTGCAGCTAAAGCGTAAGAAGGGCGGTGATGAATTGAATATTTATCTCGAGATCGATGCGAATACCTGGTATTATTTCAATTATACCAATGGTATCATGCAGGTGGTCTCCTCCAAAGAGGATTTCAATAATATCATCAAGGGCGTTAAGGATGATGACCGCAAACAAAAAGTGGAAAGCGGGCAGAAGCCTTACCAGTATATGCTCGGCTCAAGCACCAAGCGCGATCTTTTTGTGAAGAAGATGAAGCAGAGCACGGTGAAAGATGAGGACGATGGTCCGCATTGATGGCGAAATGAATTAACTCGAAGGCGGGAACATTTGCCCGCCTTTTTTATTAGATTTATCTCGCACGATCTATGCGTATCGCGATCATTGATCTTGGAACAAATACCTTTAACCTGCTGGTGGCGGATGTGATGTCGCGCGGGGAATTCAAAACGATCTTCAGCACCAAGATAGCCGTTAAGTTGGGAGAGGGAGGTATAGGAAGGCGAACGATCGTGCCTGCTGCATTTGATCGCGGCATCAATGCACTTCGTTCCCATCGCGCCATCATCGATAAGCTGAAAGCGCAAAAGATCATTGCATTCGCTACATCGGCCATTCGTTCGGCACAAAACGGGGCAAAATTTGTGGCGGCTGCAAAAAAGGAAGCCGGGATAGAGATACAGGTGATCCCCGGTGAGCGTGAGGCCGAACTTATTGCAGCGGGAGTGCGGTTGGCGCTGGATATAGGTGAGGCCCCGGCCCTCATACTTGATATCGGGGGAGGAAGTAATGAATGCATCATCGCCACGCGTGATACGATATTGTGGAAGCAAAGCTTCGAAATGGGTGTTGCGCGCCTGCTTGAAAGGTTCAAACCTTCCGATCCGGTTACTGCAGGAGAGGTTGACAGCATGGAAAATTATTTTCGCGAAGGATTGCAGCCTCTTTTTGAAGCTGTAAAGCGATTCCCGGTGACCGAACTTATAGGGGCAAGCGGTTCCTTCGATACGTTCAGCGCAATGATCGCGCACCAATTTCATTCTCCGGGGGTGCTGAAGGGACGTTCCGAATTTATTTTCAACATGAATGAATATGCGCAGGTACATGAGCAGTTGCTGCGCTCAACCGAAAAAGAGCGATACCATACACCCGGCATCATCCCTTTGCGCGTGGATATGATCGTGATCGCCTCGGTGCTGGTGAATTTTCTTATTCGCGAACTCGGCTTGAAGGCGATGCGTATGAGTACCTATTCGCTTAAACAGGGCGTGCTGGCCGAGGTGATGCAGAATTATTGAAGATAAATTGTAATGGATTTTTTCTATTTTTAGAATTCCTTTTCCAATA
This sequence comes from Bacteroidia bacterium, assembly GCA_036522695.1. GTDB lineage: Bacteria > Bacteroidota > Bacteroidia > JADZBD01 > JADZBD01 > DATDFI01. Next base: position 4,345 of record DATDFI010000324.1, read on the forward strand.
CCCAATACATACTTTACACTATGCCTAGGATCCTGATCATAGATGACGAGAAAAGTATCCGCAAAACGCTTCGCGAGATACTGGAGTATGAAGATTTTAAGGTTGATGAAGCGGCCGATGGCGCGGAAGGCCTCGCGGTGATGCAGAAGGAAAAGTACGACATCATCCTTTGCGACATCAAAATGCCTAAAGTGGATGGCATGGAAGTGCTGGATAAGGTTATTGAAGGCGCAGCCGATGCTCCCATCGTTATGATCTCCGGGCACGGCAATATTGAAACAGCCGTTGAAGCCGTAAAGAAGGGCGCTTATGATTTTATTGCGAAACCCCTCGACCTGAACCGACTGCTCGTGACCATCCGCAATGCAATGGATAAATCAAAGCTGGTCACGGAAACGAAGGTGCTGAAGAAGAGGGTGAGCAAGACCTTCGATATGATCGGTGAATCGAAAAGTATCGAACAGGTAAAGGAGATGATCGATCGTGTGGCACCTACGGATGCGCGCGTGCTCATCACCGGAAGTAATGGGACCGGGAAAGAATTGGTGGCGCGCTGGATCCATGAAAAAAGCAATCGGAGTAATGCCCCGATAATAGAAGTTAACTGTGCGGCCATCCCGAGCGAACTGATCGAGAGCGAATTGTTCGGTCACGAAAAAGGGGCGTTCACCTCCGCTGTCGCTCAGCGCAAAGGGAAATTCGAACTGGCAGAGGGGGGGACGATATTTCTTGATGAAATCGGGGACATGAGCCTTTCGGCCCAGGCAAAGGTTTTACGTGCACTCCAGGAAAATAAAATTACAAGGGTTGGTGGCGATAAGGAGATCAAGGTGAATGTTCGCGTGATCGCAGCTACCAATAAAGACCTTTTGAAAGAGATCAGGGACGGGCATTTCCGCGAAGACCTTTACCATCGCCTGAGCGTGATCCTTATCCACGTGCCGGCCCTTAACGACAGGCGCGAGGATATTCCATTGCTGGTGGAGCATTTTTCGAAGATGATCTGCGAGGAGCAGGGCACGCCACAAAAAACATTCTCCAAGGAGGCCTTGAAAGAATTGCAGAAGCTGAATTGGACCGGTAACATCCGTGAGTTACGCAACGTGGTGGAGCGCCTGATCATCTTATGCGATAAGATGATCACCGATAAGGATGTGAATATGTACGCAAGGCCGAAATAAATGTGAAAATGTATGTTGGCACCAGGCGCATCAAGCGCCTTTTTTATTGTGTTTTTCGACCGGGATAGGAATATTGGTGACCAAATGGCGCATGAAGAATAATTCCGGTACCGTTAAATATTAAATTTGTCCACCTTAAAAAGTAAGACCATGAAAAGGACCATTTCATTTTTTATTTGTGCATTCATTGCAACTGTTTCATTCGCTCAGCAGCGCCACGACAGCGCTTCTTTCCAGGAACGAAAGCCGGGTTATTTTCAAAATACCATAATAAAGAACATTAACCAGTATGAGCAAGGCGAAAAGAAGAAGCCTGCACCGCGTTCCTTTAAAATGAATTTTACCGGAATGGATCTTCCCAAAGATCCCGCCAAATATAAAAGCGTTTGGTACAGCGATCCCGTTTCGCAGGGCAATACCAATACCTGCTGGGGCTTTTCGACCATTTCGTTTTATGAATCGGAAGTGTACCGGTTGACGAAGCAGAAGATCAAACTTTCCGAAATGTTCATCGTTTATTATGAATACATCGAGAAAGCAAAATACTTTGTGCAAACACATGGCACCTCCGCTTTTGCCGAAGGCTCCGAGTCCAATGCCGTAACACGCATAATGAAGCAGTACGGTGAAGTTCCCGAGAATGCATACAGCGGGTTGAAAAAGGACCAGCCCTTTCACACACATGCCGAGATGTACGAAGAGTTGAATGCATACCTGCAAAAAGTAAAAGAGACCCATGCCTGGAATGAAGCTGAAGTGGTGAGCACCATCAAAGCGATCATGAACCAGTATATAGGCGAGCCGCCTTCAAAAGTAAGCGCAATGATCAATGGAAAAGGCGCGGGTGATGTTACTCCGAAAGACTACGTGAAGAATGTTTTGAAGCTCAACCTCGATGATTACGTGGATGTGATGTCGCTTGAGCAATCGCCCTGGTATGGCAAAGCTGAATACAATGTTCCCGACAACTGGTGGCACAGCACTGATTATTACAATGTGCCGCTTGCCGATTTTATGAAAGGGTTGAAGAATGCGATACGCAACGGCTATTCCGTGGCGATCGGAGGCGATACTTCCGAGCCCGGCCTTGATCCAAACCAGCAGGTGGCGATGGTACCCACATTCGACATCCCTTCGGACCAGATCAACGATGATGCGCGGGAAATGCGTTTCCTGAACGGGTCTACAACAGATGATCACGGGATGCACATTGTGGGCTATACCGAGAAGGATGGAAAGGATTGGTACCTCGTGAAAGATTCAGGTTCCGGCTCGCGCAATGGCGGAGACGGCAACAGCTGTTTCGGGTATTATTTTTTTCATGAAGATTATGTGAAACTGAAGATCATGTGCTATACCGTTCACAAAGATGCGATCAAAGACATCCTGGCGAAAATGAAATAGGATGAATTAAAAGGCGAAGGGCCCGTTGCTTTTGCAGCGGGCTTTTTTATTTGGAAAGGAAAACAAAAGCAATACCGCCTGCCAGCGCGATGAGAAAAGCGATCAGTCCCGCAATGAGCGCAGTGCTCGGTGTGCGGGGACCCGTTTCTTGTTTTCCACCGAAATTACTCTTGAAATCATAGTGAAAGTTCTTGATGTTCTGCTGCGTGGTGGCCGCCTGCTTCAGTTTCATGTCGTATACCGCCCTTTTATTCTCCTCAAATAAAGTATCATATGCTTCCTTGATACGGATGAATTCTTTAGCTGCATTTTCAGAAGGATTGATGTCGGGGTGTACCGTGCGTACCTTTTCAAGATAGGCCCGCCTGATGCGGTCGCGGTCGGCCGTAAGCGGGATCCCCAATATCTCGTAGTAGTTTTCCATTGGGTTGAAGGTAGCAAGAAACCTCTTTTAAAAACAAAGGCCCCGGAACGGAGCCTTTGAAAGATAAGTGCATCTTATCCTTTTTCGCCAACCAAACAAGGTCACAAAACGGACAGCAGTCGCAGCAATACGAGGACGAGCGCCACAACCAGTACAATATAGATCAGGCCTCCAAGACTTCCCCCCGTGAGTAATAAGATAAGCCATACGACTACCAGTATCCCAACCAGTGTCCACAGCCAGTAGCCGTGGTCGTTATCATCTTTCATCACCTGGTTCCTGAACAGGGCGCGCTTGTTTTTCAGGATGCGTGGAGGATTCAGCAAAGTATTGGTTTTGGTATGCGGCATTTCTTTGCTGAAGGACGGCTCTGAAGAAGAATTCATCTCCTGGTTCGCCAACTGCTTTTCATCGGGGATAGTATTTATTTCCCGTGTGCTGCCCGTGTTTATTTCTTTACTCAGCGGAACCGGGGTGTGCTTCAGCAGCGCAACAGGCTGAGAAGATGTTTTCTTCGAACCCATGTCCACGTAAAATCCGTCACGGTAGTGCCGCTTGGTCAAACTAAGGTTTAACGTATGCGAGCAGGATGTTCCCAGCACTGCCAGCGCCAGGACCATTATTAGAAAGTATAGCTTTTTCATGGTCTTCATTTTTTAACAAGCGGGTCAATGCCTGTGCCATGAAGCGGGAGAAAAATAATTCTCCAATGAGAAATATAGTACAGCTAAGTGATGAGGGTGTGCGGAAATGTTACACACTGTTGCGGCTATTCCACAATTTGAGGCGTAAATTTTTCCAATACTAACGCGCATCGCTTTTGGGGAACATGGTTTTATCCGGGTGCTCATTCAGTTCAGCCAGGATCTTTTTGATTAGCCGGCTCCTGATCATTGCTGCGCGTTTCGGCTCAACAAGATAAGTGACCGACACTTCTATCCAGGTATTGGGATTGGTGCGAAAGGAGATATAGGGGTATTCTTTAACGTTCAGTTCGTCAACGGGAGTCTGGTGAATGATGCGCTTGAAATCATCGATGCGCTCTGCCATCTTTTCTCCCATTTCATCCATCGTGATCTTCCTTATCGTCTTCTCCACGAATTCAAGATCGCTTTGATAGGCGATGTGGAAGGGTATTTCATTCCAGATATATGGAAATTTTTCCCAGGAATAATTGAATACGGCCGATTGCATCACCAGCGAATTGGGAAAGCGGATCAGCCGCCCGCTGGGAATATCGTTCGTAAGATAATCTCCCGAAAATTCCCATAGCGTGGTGTCGAGGTAATTCACTTCCACCACATCACCTTTGAATTCGGCTATCTGTATGCGATCACCTACGCGGTAGGGCTGGCGGATCAAAATATATATCCACGAGATGAAGGAGAAAATTGGATTCTGCAATGCAAACCCCAGGATGAGCGAAACCAGCCCAAGCGAAACGGCTGCCGAATACCAGTTCTTAAAAAGAAACGCAACACTCACCGCGAGCACCAGCATCCAACTGAGAAGGTTGACCATTCGTGTAAGGTTGTAGCGCATGTACGCCATTTTGGTGCGTTTGTAGATAATGAGCTCGATGGTGCGTGCGAACATGAGGATGAGCGTGGCGACAGCAACCAAAAGAGAAATTTTTTTGGCCACGCTTAAGTAGTTGCCGAGTATTTCAAATACATGCAGTTGGAGCAGGAGGTAGGCTGTGCCTGCACAGAGGAATACCAGCAGGTAGCTCGCGATCCAGATGCGCTGGCGTCTTTCGGTTTTATTGAGATCGATCCGCCTCAGTGAACGGAATCGTTTCGGTGCTTTTTCTACGTCCATTAAAATGTCTTTCGAAAAAACCAGGCCATATGATCCGATCTGCCGTGGAAAAATCACCCCGGTGGAAAAACTTTTTTTCAGAAGTCATTCTGTGGCCTGTGCTTTGCTCGGTCACAACAACGGATCAATAAACGTAAAAACATGAGAACATTCAATGCAGGAGTATGGATGGATCACACACAGGCGCGCATCATCGACCCCGCGCTCGACCCTCCACTGGTAAGGGTGGTGCGTTCGCTTTCGGAAGGGATGGTGCGGGAGCCCGGCCAGGGGCCGTCAGGCGTGCGCCTGGGCTTCGGCCGATCGAGCAACGATGAATACGGCAAGCACCATGTATTCATGGATGAACAGCATAAATATTTCCGGCAGCTCGCCAATGCTTTAACGGGTTACGAGACCATTTACATTTTCGGGCCCACACCCGTGCACCGGCAGTTCGCTAATTACCTGCGAAGGGACAGGCGCTTCAAATTTTCAAATATTGCGGTCGACAAGGCCGGTTATATCAACGACAGGATGATCGCGGAGCAGGTGAGGGACTTCTTTTATCCAGGCCGGATAAGGAATGTTCCCTGGAGAAAGTATCGTAATGTTTAAAGACAATTTTGATTTTTTGAAAAATCCCATACATTTGTTCCGTTAAAAAAACAAAACGTATGGGCTCATTTCATGGTTTTCTCGCCAGCAGTTTCGCGGTTATCATTCTTTTCATTGTTATCGCAGTTCGCCACCGCGACCAGGTTCCTAAGGATAAATACGGGAATGACGAATAAGGGATTCACGGAGCAGCATCCGTGAATCTTTTCATAAGCGGCCCGCTTATGAGTGAAGTGATCAGCGCCATGATCACCAGCGCCACGAACATTTTTTCATCTATCAGCCCGGCTTCCAGCGCCAGCGTGCCGAGGATGATCTCCATCGCTCCCCTCGCGTTAAGGCCGAATCCCACTGCAATGGCTTCGCGCCTGCTCAACCCGCCCATGTAAGCGCCCAGGCTTGCACCTGCCAGTTTACAAACCACCGCGAGGAATAATACGAGTCCTACAAGCGTGATATCGAAATTCTGGATAAAGTTCACTTTGAGCCCCAGCGAAACGAAGAAGAGCGGGGCGAAAATATTTGTGACGAATTGCAGGATGATCTCCCGCGCACGCTCGTTCAGGTGCACCGAATCTCCGAAAGCAATACCCATGATAAATGCCCCAAGGATCGCGTGGAGACCTATGCTTTCAGTGAAGGAGGCGCTCAGGAAACAAAGTCCGAGTGCCAGCGACAACACTCCACCCGGCCATGAGAGTTTGGTTTGCACCCAAGGCAAAGCGCGGTCGATGATCCTGCGGCCGATGAGCAGCATGAACAAGCCGAAACCGAGTATCATGCCAACGCTGTACCACACACTGGTGATCTCCCCTTGTTTTCCCATCAGTGAAAGTATGAGCGAGAAAAGAAGCCAGCCCGTCAGGTCATCGAATATGGCTGCCGCCATCACGATCTGCCCGACCCGGGTTTTATAAATATTGAGATCCATCAGGATCTTTACGATCACCGGGATGGCAGAAATAGCCATGGCTGTTCCAAAGAACAATGCATAAACAAGCTTGTGATCGGGTTCGTAACTGAACCACTGCGGCACGAACCATACCGCACAAAATCCCAGCGCGAATGGAATGATCATACTCGTAAAGCTGGTGTAGATCGCGGTCTTTCCCTGTTTGAGCATGATCTGCAATTGCACTTCCATTCCCGCAACGAAGAGGAGCATGATCACCGCCAGCGAAGTGATGCCATCGAGCGCCACTTTGGCCGTGGTACCTGCCTGCGGGAACACAGTAATATACAAGTTGTGGTCGAGGCTCCCGAAAACGGATGGACCCAGTAAAATGCCCACCAGCAATTCACCCATCACGATAGGCAGGCGAAAACGTTTTCCCAATTCGGAGATCAGTCGCGCCAAAATGAGCATGATGCCGATCGCGAGCAGCAGCGAAAAAAGATCGTTATGTGTGAATTTCGGCATGTTAAACTCTTGAATGCACGATCAGCACATTGCAGGGCAGATCTGCCAGTACGTATTCTATATCATGCGTAAAAATGCGATCCAGTAACGTGAGATTGGTGTCGGGTGAATTGATGATGAGCAGGTCGGCTTTTTTATCACGGGCATATTTGCTGATCGCGTAGCCCGGTTTTCCTTTTATCGATTTCAATTCGATATTCACGTTGTCCTTTTTACATTGGTCCACCACATCTTTCAGGTGACCTTCTTCTTCTTCCAGTATCTCGCGTTTCATCTGCCGGGCTTCGGGTGCGCTGCGCTCATCACCCATAGACATGGTGAGTTCCGGAAGGTGCAGCTCTTTCACTACCGTGATCTCCCTTACATCAAAATGTTTGGAAAGGTAAAGTGCCGTGTTGATGGTGTGAATGGTCTTGGGATTATCGGCACCATTCACGACTATTTTTTTCGGTTTTTTGGTGTCGGCTGTGGGATCAGTAAGGAGCAGAACCGAACACTTTGCCTTGCGGCTGATCATGCGCGCAACGGAGCCGAGGTAATGCTGGAAAATATTTTCTTTTTGAAGTGCACCGATGATAAGCAGGTCCACCACATTCAATTTACACAAACGCAAAATGGCGTTTACGGGATCGCCTTCCATCCAGATCACGCGAACATGGTTGGGATCTAGGCCGAGTTTGGTCATTAGTTTATCCAGGCGCTCCTCCTTGGTGGGTGTTTTGGCTCCCACATGAATGAGAAGCAGGGAAGCACCCAATGAAGAGGATAAATGTTTGGCCTCGGCCAGCACACCTTCGAGGCGCGGAGAAAATGCAAGCGCCACCGCAATGGTCTCGAAGGGCCAGCTCGGTCGCTTCTTCAGTCGATTAAGGTCGAATTCCATTAAAACATTTTTAGATAAGCAAACCTAATACTTTTTTGCATTAATAAACGGCCATGAACAGCATGCCGCATTTCGACAAAATGTTGTTGAAAACAAGAACGGCCCTGCAAACCGGGTTAATGAAAAAGTCGTATGTTTATCAAACTTAAAAAGGCTTAGAAGTAGATGATCATCCTGTATTTTTTCCTGGGGCACTGGTTTCTTTCTCTTTTCTTCCAGACCTTTTTCCTGCACCGGTACGCTTCCCATAAAATGTTCACCACCAGCAAGGGCTGGGAGCGGGTGTTCTACACCATGACATTCGTCACCCAGGGCACTTCATTTCTTAATCCGCGTGCGTACGCCATTATGCACCGCATGCACCATGCGTACAGCGACACAGAGAAAGATCCGCATTCTCCGCATTTCATTAAGGATGTGTGGGGATTAATGATCAAGACCAAGGATATTTATTTGCAATACGCGAAGTATAAAACGGAGCCCGAGCCTGAATTCCGTGACCGTTACCCTGTATGGCCATTGATGGACCGCATCAGCGACTCATGGATCGTGCGTTTGCTGTTCGCGGTGGGATATACTTTATTTTATATCCAGTTTGCCACACATTGGTGGATGTTCTTATTGTTACCCGTACATTATTTCATGGGCCCGGTACACGGGGCTATCGTGAACTGGTGCGGGCACAAATACGGTTATTCCAATTATGACAATGAAGATCAAAGTAAGAATACTTTGCCTGTTGACCTGCTGATGATGGGAGAATTGTTCCAGAACAACCATCACAAAAGCCCCAATCGCCCTAATTTCGCCAAGAAGTGGTTTGAATTCGACCCGAGCTATCCCGTGATGAAACTAATGCATCATTTGCGCATCATCCGACTGCAAAAAATATAAGGAAGTCCCCACACCATCCATCATCCGTTAACCATCATCCCTCTCCTCATGAACCCTTTTGTACTTATCCCTCTCGTTTCCTTCGCCTGTTGCTCGCTCGTAATGATGATCGTTTGGCTATGGGCGTACCGGATCCAGAACGCTGGCGTGGTGGATATTTTCTGGGCCTTCAACTTTACGATCATCTCCGTGGTGGTGTACCTGATGGCGGATGGCTTTGAGATGAGAAAGATGATCGTGTGCGGGTTGGCTGCGTTATGGAGTTTGAGACTTGGAATTTACCTGTTGGTGCGCGTGGGCTCACACCTCGCTACGGAAGAAGGGCGCTATAAGCAATTGAGAAAGGAATGGTCACCGAACCCCGATGCGAAATTCTTTGCGTTCTTCCAGGCCCAGGCCCTGTCCAACATTTTCCTGGCCATTCCTTTTTTCATTATTGCAATGAACAAGACGGAGCCTATGAATATGGTTGAATATATAGGTGCCGGTATGTGGTTCGTATCCATCATAGGCGAAGGACTTTCTGATTTCCAGTTGCAGCGTTTTAAAAAGAACCCGGCCAACAAAGGGAAGGTTTGCCAGGATGGACTCTGGAATTATTCAAGACACCCGAATTATTTTTTCCAGTTCATGATCTGGGTTTCGGTTTTCATCTTTTCTCTTCCCACTCCTTATGGCTGGATCTCCATCGTTTGCCCGCTCACTATTTTCTACCTCATCTGGAAAGTGACCGGCATCCCCATGACGGAAGAACAATCGCTTCGCAGCAAAGGCGATCTGTTCCGCGATTATCAACGCACTACAAGCGTGTTCGTTCCCTGGTTTAAAAAGAAGTAAAGGGGTTTTTCGGTCGGGGGCAGGTTAAAAATAAGCGTTCCTGCTCTCCGCAAAGCGGTGCATGAGCGCTGCACCTTTACCGGCTATGGTCACCATTTTCCCTTCGAGGTTGTTAAAAGAGTAAAACCCCATGCTTTCATTTCCCCCGAATTTTCCTTTTTTCAGGTCGTCCCGCTCCAGGAAGATAGGAGGGTGAAAGGGGCGGAATAATAAAGCGGGCCTCAGGCGCACACCATTCTCAAAAACAGAAACGGTGATCACACCGGAGTAACTGGTGGTGAACCCGAACGTAACGCTGTTCCTTCGGGCAGATTCTACCAGTGCGCCCGCATTCATTTCGTTAAAAGGTTTGGCGGCCGCTACCTTTCTCCAGCCTCCTAATTTTGCGATCAATAAAATGATGAGTGACCAGATTGTCGCGAAAAAAAGAATTGCTCCTGCGATGATGAACGGAACGAGTATGCCGGGATCCATTAAATGAAAGTTTTGATGATGCGAAGCCGGTGGGTGTATTGTTCCTGCTCTACGTTAAATATTCCGTTATGGTCGAAGGAATCAACGCGCACTTTGCCGGAAGCATGGATGATCCTTCCGTTCTTTAAAATAATTCCGGTGTGAATGATCTTGCCGTCCTTGTTGTCAAAAAAAGCAAGGTCGCCTTCCTGCGCTTCCTCTACAAAATTAAGCGGCTTGCCCTGCTCAGCCTGTTGATGCGCATCCCGCGCGATCTTTAGCCCGTTCATTTTATAAACTATTTGTGTGAAGCCGGAGCAATCGATCCCGAAAGGACTTCTCCCTCCCCACAGGTATGGTGTATTCAAATAGAGATAGGCGCTTTCAACGACCTGTTCGCGATTCGGTCTTGCATCAAGGGCGATCTCTCCCTCGTAAGTGAATGTTGTTTTGTCGATACGCAACTGGTTGCTCCTGAAATGCGGAAGTGAACTGCCGGCAACGATCGGGAAAAAATGCCCGGTCTCGTTGTTCTTCAAAACGGTAACAAGATCGGAAGCCACCGCGACCTTCGAATCACGGATGCTTTCAAAAACTTCTTCGTATAAAAGCTGGCATTGCTTGATATCGATCCAGCATTCATACTGGTCGTAAGTGGTTTTGATGCACACCCATTGTTCCTTGCGCGCCAGCACAGTGAACAACTCCCCGAAAAGCAATTGCGTCACCATCTCCGACCTGTCGGATGGCTCTTTGCGTGCCGGCACCACCGAAAGGGTGCAAATGCCATGGTTGGTTCCGGGGCTCAAAATGCAAAAGATTTTTTAGTCAACGTTCTCGATAACGATCGCGCTCGCACCGCCACCACCATTGCAGATACCTGCAGCGCCATACTTCGCTTTATTCTGCTTCAACACATGAATAAGCGTAACGATGATGCGCGCACCGGAACATCCCAGGGGGTGACCGAGTGAAACAGCCCCACCGTTCACGTTCACTTTTTTCGGATCGAGTTTCATCTTCTGCATGTTAACGATGCCTACTACAGAAAACGCTTCGTTGAGTTCGAAATAAGAAATATCACTCATTTGCAATCCTGCTTTCGCAACGGCTTTGGGGACCGCAAGTGAAGGAGTGGTGGTGAACCATTCGGGTGCCTGCTCGGCATCCGCATAGGCTTTGATCTTTGCAATGGGTTTAAGACCGAGCTTATCCGCTTTTTCTTTACTCATCAGCACCAGCGCAGCAGCGCCATCATTCATGGTGGATGCATTGGCTGCAGTAACCGTTCCCTCTTTGGTGAAAACGGGTTTGAGCTCAGGCACTTTCGCAAAATTCACGCTCTTATATTCTTCGTCTTCTTTGAAAGGAACGGGGTCTCCCTTTCGTTGCGGGATCTCCACCGGAACGATCTCTTCATTGAATTTTCCGGCCTTCCACGCTTCGGCCGAACGCTTATAGGATTCTATCGCAAAATCATCCTGTTCTTTTCTTGAGATATTGCATTCTTTCGCGCAGAGATCAGCAGCCACGCCCATCGCGTAATCATGGTAAACATCGGTCAAACCATCTTTAGCCAAACCATCCACCAATGTTGTGTTGCCATATTTATTTCCCCAGCGTAATGACTCGGCATAAAAAGGAACACGACTCATATTTTCCATTCCACCGGCCACCACCACATCGGCATCCCCAAGCATGATGCTTTGAGCACCCTGCATTACCGCTTTCATTCCAGATGCACACACCTTATTTACGGTAGTACAATTCACATTGTCGGGCAATCCTGCAAACTTTGCGGCCTGCCGTGCCGGAGCCTGGCCCAGGTTGGCCTGCAGCACACAGCCCATAAGTACGTCCTGTACTTCTTTGGGATCGAGTTTGATCTTTGCGAGTGCGCCTTTAATGGCCGCAGCTCCGAGTTTAGTTGCTGAAATGGATGCGAGTGAGCCTCCAAAACTTCCCATGGGAGTGCGAACGGCCGATACGATATAAACTTCTTTGCTCATGATCTTTATGTTAATGGTCCTTATTAAGTCGTTTTTTGACTGCGATTATTTCATTAATAAAACCCGGGTTTCGCCTGCGAAATTAGGGATTAATTGCGAACGGGAAACGGAATTATTCGAACGTTAAAAACTGTAACTTCGCAGCTCTCCTTATGAAGAATATCCTTTCCTTTTTCCGCGACCGGCATGATGAGATCTACAAAGTGTTGCTCTTCCTGGGCTGCGTGGCCGTGATCGTTTATCTTTTTCCCAAAGAAGGGAAATTCAAATACGATTTCCAGAACCTGGAAGGTAAGCCCTGGCCTTACGAGAACGTCATCGCCCAGTTCGATTTCCCGATCAACAAATCGAAGGAAGAGCTGCAGCAGGACCGCAGCAACGCGAAAGAAAAGAGCAAACCTTATTTCCGCTATGATGAAACGGTAAAGATCAAACAGTCCGACCTGCTCAGGCAAAAGCTGCAGGAAACTCCTGGTATTAAAAAAGACGACAGGGAACTTTGCGTTGCAGTCATCGATACGGTTTTCACGCATGGCATCATTCAATCCTGCCCGGCAATTGAGAATAGGGCAGGGGATTACACCGTGATGCTTCTCAATGATAAGAACATAGAAGAGGAAAGGGAGCTCCGAACATTTTTTACGATCAAGTCGGCCGATGATTATGTGAATACGAAGCTTTCCGGTAGAGCCGATCATGACAAGCTCAAAGCTTTACTCGAAGATGTGATAGCACTCAATGTAAAATACGATGATGCACTCACCAAAAAAGTACTGAAGGAAGCGCTCGATGACATTTCGCTCACCAAGGGCGGGCGTATGGAAGGGCAAGGCATTATTTCGAAAGGGGAGATCGTTACGCATGAGAAGTACGAGATACTGCAGAGCATGCGGGCGGAATATGAAACGCAAACGGGTGGCACCAGTAATTATCTTTTTATCCTGCTCGGGCAAACCATCGCGGTGCTCCTTTGCATCTCGCTGCTCGCCACCTTCCTTGTCATTTTCCGAAAGGACATCATCACCGATAACCCCAAGATAATTTTTATACTGCTCCTCATCGTTATCATGGTGTTCATGTCCAGCATTACGCTTAAATATAACTTCCTCAATATTTATTTTCTCCCTTTTTGCATTCTCCCAGTGATCGTGCGCGCATTTTATGACACGCGACTCGCTTTGTTCACGCACCTGATCACTACGCTTATTGTTGCTATTATGGTGGCCAACCGTTTCGAATTTGTTTTTGTGCAGGTGGTGGCCGGGATTGCTGCCATCTTCAGCATTGTGAACATGAGCAAGCGCTCGCAGATATTCATCTCTTCTGCAGTTGTTTTTGTGGCGTATTTCCTGTCGTATGGGGCTGTGGTATTGATACAGGATGCAGGATTGCAGGAATTCAGCGATGTGCATTTGCGCGCTTTTGGCCTCAGCGCCTCGCTCACGCTGCTTTCGTACCCGCTCATTTATTTGTTCGAGCGTGTGTTCGGCTTCGTGTCGGACGTATCGCTCATGGAGCTTTCCGATACCAACAGCCCGCTTTTGCGCGAGCTGGCCACTAAAGCGCCCGGCACCTTCCAGCATTCCCTGCAGGTGGCCGATATTGCCGAGGAAGTGATACGCAACATCGGTGGTAATGTTTTGCTCATCCGCACGGGAGCCCTGTACCATGATATCGGCAAAACGGATATGCCCATGTATTTTATCGAGAACCAGGTCACGGGCTACAACCCTCATGAAGAACTGGGTTTTGAAGAAAGTGCCGAGATCATTATTTCTCACGTCTTGAGTGGGGTGGAAAAGGCGAAGGCCAACAAGATCCCTGATCTCGTTATCGATTTCATCCGCACCCATCATGGCACTACCACTACCGGTTTTTTCTTTCGCCAGTACCGTATCCAGCATCCCGAAGGCACCGCTTCCGAAAAGGATTTCCAGTATCCTGGCCCCATTCCCTTCTCGAGGGAAACCGCTGTACTCATGATGGCCGACTCGGTGGAAGCATCGGCACGCGCGCTAAAAAAACACGATCCCGAGACCATCGATCGCCATGTGGAGAATATCATCGAAGGGCTCATCAGGCAAAACCAGTTCATTAATTCCGATATCACTTTCCGTGATATCACACGCATCAAAAAGATCCTGAAGAAAAAATTGATGAACATTTATCACTCGCGCG
>DATDFI010000325.1:0-3596 GCA_036522695.1 Bacteroidia bacterium
AAGCGCTTTCATCATCAGGATGCGCTATCACGATGAGCACTTTGGGTGGTGCCGGGGTTTGTGCGTTGATATGCAGGAAAAGGACAGCGGAAAGAAAGGAGAGGAGAATTTTTTTCATCGGGAAATGTTTTTAGGCTTTCGAAAGTAGTAAATAAAAAGTGCGTGGAGAAAGATGGAACTATGTAGGGATTTTTCCCCACTCTGTGTCCTAAATTTTATAGCGGGCAAATTATTTCTCTTCTGTGTATGAGTATTCGTACGCTGGTATGTTATTTGGCCCGTGGCTTGAAAATCAAAAAACAAAACAATGAAAAAGAATATTTTTTATGCAGCGCTGGTATGTCTTTTCATGGCCACCGCTTGCAATAATTCCACCGACAGCAAAACGGTGGCGAATGATGAGAACAAGGATAAATTCAAAGAATCGGACATGAAACAGGATGCCGATTTTGTGGTGATGGCCTGTGATGCCAATATGCTCGAGATACAGTTGGGCGAGTTGGCAAAGAAAACGGCCATGACCGAAGATGTTAAGAAGCTGGCTGAGCACATGATCGCTGATCATACCAAGGCCAATAATGAATTGAAGGACCTTGCTTCCAAAAAGAATATCAGTGTCCCTTCGATCCTGAGCGACAAAAGCCAGAAGAAATATGACGATCTCGTGAAAAAAACGGGCATCGATTTCGACAAGGCATACAGCGACCAGATGGTGAGCGATCACAAAGATGTGATCGATGCTTTCCAGAAGGAAGCCGACCAGGGGAAGGATGCGGATGTGAAGTCATGGGCCTCCGGCAAATTACCGGCTTTGCAGGAGCATTTGCAGATGTCGGAAAAGACCTACACTACTGTTAAGGACAGTAAATGACGGCTTATCACCAGGGGAAGGCCGGGAATTTTATCCCGGCTTTTTTATTGTTCGCGCTGTGTTTTGAGCGCGCGAAGCATTTGAGCGTACCCGAGGCCGCGCGCGAGGGCATTCACCGCCTGCGCGATACGTTTGGCTTTGGTGGCATCGGTCTTTGCACTTTGTATCCACTTGGAAAAGTAGCGCTGGTGCGAGCCGGGAAGTTTTTTGAAGAATTGCAGCGCTGAAGGTTCATCGTTAAGGCAGGTCATAAGATCGGCATCAAAAACAAAATCACTTTTATCCTCCTGCAATTGGGCAATAAGCTTGTCTCCCTTTTGTTTTTTCAATGCTTTGCGCATAGCGCCATTCAGCGGCATGATAAAATCTCCTTCGCCCATGGGGAGTAGGGCCACCGCTTTGATGGGGTAAGCATCCAGTTCCCCTTTTACCCGGAATGATCGTTTATTCCCGGGTCTTAACTTCTGCGCAACGTTAGCAGGAATAACAATATAGGTCCACCCGGTTTTTTCACCCTGTTCTCCGAACTTAAGTATGGAGGCCGTGAATCGTATCATAACGTGAACGAATATACAATTTGAAAGAATAATTGCCATGCGTGTAATTTCTATCCTTTCACGTTACTTATTTTCCCCATATCTCCTGCATCTTCTTTGCATAGCACAGCTGTTTTCGGTGGTATGTTTTTTGGCGTGATATATCCCAAAAAGCAAAATGAAAAAAGCCACCCTCTCTTTTACGCTACTTGCCAGCGTTCTTCTTTTCGGATCCTGCATGAACTCCGGTTCACCGGGTAACAGCAGCGATACACAATTAAAGATAAATGCTCCTGCTGAGGACGATATGAAATTCGTGAAAGATGCGGCTGATGGCGGAATGTTTGAAGTGATGATGGGAAAATATGCCTTGGAGCACGCCACCGACCCGGATGTGAAAATGCTTGGCCAGCACATGTTCGAAGACCATAGCAAAGCGAACGAAGAACTGAAGGTCCTGGCGCAAAAAAAAGGAATAGAACTTCCAACTGCAGTAAGCGATAAGCACGCTAAGGTTTATAACGATATGATGAAAAAGTCAGGTCGTGATTTCGACAAGGCTTACAGTGACCAGATGGTGGATGATCATAAAGCGGATATTCCCAAGTTTGAAGCGGAGGGGAAGAAGGGGACCGACCCGGACATCAGGTCGTGGGCTGCGGGTAAAGTGGATGTCCTGAAAGGACATTTGCAGATGGCGCAGAATACGGTGGATGCATTGAAAGATAAAAAGGATGAGAAGGACCTCGAGCATAAGAAAGATATGGACGGTCATAACGGGAAATAAAAGTGAGCCGGGTCGATCACCCGGCTTTTTTATCAAAACATGTTCAACGCAAAAAAAATATTTTATTGTTCCTGCTTAATAGCGATCGTTCTTGTGGATTGCTCGCGGCATCACAAAGTAAGTGATGTCACGGAGCCTTCCGTAAAGAAGGACGATTCGTTCGAGCGCGGGAAGAACCTGGTGTTCAACATTTGCGGGCAATGCCATTATGACCCCCGGACCCAAAAGTTCACCGGGAAAAGAATGGAGGACCTGCCCGGCTTTATGGGAAAAGTTTATTCCGCTAATCTCACCAATACAAAGAATGGGATCCTTTCAAGGTACACCGACCCGCAATTGGCGTGGCTCTTAAAAACTCAAACCGCTTACGATGGCCGTTGCGTTCCCTGGATGCCGCGCCCCAATCTTGCTGACGATGACCTGAATGATATCATCATTTATCTTCGCTCAGGCGATCCACCGGTGTCAGCTTCCGACCTCAGCGCTGGTCATACCCGGATGAATATTTTCGGGAAGATAGCCGTGCACTCCACTTGCAAACCTCTTCCTTACAAAATAAAAGTTAAGCGGCCCGATGAAGAGAGCATGGTGGATTACGGGCGTTATCTTGTCGATAACCTGGCCTGCTACCATTGCCATTCGAAAAGTATTACATCACTCAATTACATGACACCTGAAAATTCGAAAGGATATATGCAGGGTGGAATGGAGTTCAAAGATCCTTATGGAAATAATGTGTATTCGGCCAATCTCACACCCGATAAACAAACGGGCATAGGGATGTTCAATTCGGAGCAATTCAGAAAATTATTGAAAGAGGGTAAACTTCCCACTGGCGACACGCTTCACCTGCCAATGCAAAAGTTCCCGCACCTCACCGATAAGCAGGCGGATGCCATTTTTCTTTACCTGCAAACCTTGCCGCCCAAACAGCACATGATCAAACGGAACTTTAAAAAGAACGTTAAGGCCAGGAAATAAAAAAGGCAGGAAAGGTTCTCCTGCCTTCTCCTGGTTATACTTTCTATCAGTTATTCTTCACTATTTTTTTCGTGATCACCTTTTCTCCCGTATTCACCTGCAACAGGTAAACTCCGTTGGGAAGTTCTTTCGTGCTGGTGTGGTTCTCACCCTGTGATAATTTGAATGTCATCACTTTTCTTCCTGTCGCGTCAAAGATCGTGGCTTCGCTCTTCATTTCAACTTTTATGTTCAGCTGGTCGTTGAAAGGATTAGGGAAAGTATTCAGGCGCTGCAATGGATCATCCTGCTCAACTCCTGTGCACAAGCCTACTGTTACCTGTGAAGAAGCCGAATCGGTGCAGCCATTACTATCGGTGTAATGATACACGATGGTCCAGGTGCCTGCACCGGCAACTGAAGGATCGAACATATTTCCACT
>DATDFI010000326.1:0-4452 GCA_036522695.1 Bacteroidia bacterium
CTATTTTAAAACCCGTGAAGGAATTGCCGGGTGTCTTTCCCGAGTCATTTATTTTTTTTCAACCCAAGGATATCGTGAGCGGTGATTTTTATTGGTTCGAGCGCTTCGGTAATCTTTCCATGATCGCAGCGGCCGACTGCACGGGCCACGGTGTTCCGGGTGCATTCATGTCCATCATCGGCTGCAACCTCATGTCGCAGGCGGTGAATGAATATGCACTCACTAAACCTGCCGTGATCCTCAATTCGCTCAACAAAGGCCTTTCTAAAATTTTGCACCAGCGTATGGATGAGTATTCGGTAAAGGATGGCATGGACATTGCCTTGTGTTCGATAGACATGAAAAAAATGACTTTGGAGTTTGCGGGAGCGTTCAACCCGCTGTGGCTGGTGCGCGATGGAGCGGTGCTGGAATATGCAGCCGATAAATTTCCTGTGGGCGCATTCCTCGGGGAGGAGATGCGCATATTCAACAATCATGAAGTGCCTTTGCAGGAAGGAGACACCATTTATCTTTTTTCGGATGGATATGCCGACCAGTTCGGTGGTCCGAGGGGAAAAAAATTCAAATACAAACAATTGAAAGAGTTATTGCTTTCCATCAATGAAAAAAATATGGACGAACAGCGCGAGATCCTGCGCAGGCGAATTGAAGAGTGGAGGGGTAAATTAGAGCAGGTTGACGATATTCTTGTTATTGGAGTAAGAGTTTGATCAATAAAGAACCCATGAAGAAAATAGTTGTCCTTTTCCTGTTTGGCCCGCTTTTGCTGAATGCGCAAAAGAGCGATTCCCTCATTTGTAAAATGATCATGGATTCGTTGCCGAAGAACTGGGTCGCAAAATATGAGAAGGGGATGATCACCGTCTGGAAAAAAGATTCCGTTTGGTTCTATAACAGCATGAACGCCCCGCTCGAGCTCACGCCCAGCGATCACCCTCCGTTTGGTGCCATCAAAGGGATATATAAAATGGAGATCATCGTGCAGCCGGGTTGGTCGATGAAGCAAATGCGTTCGGCCATTCGCAATAATTCAACCGTGATGAATAAGATATACGAAAAATATAAAATGAACGAGATCGCGAATAAGAACGGGGATTATGCCCCGGCCAATGATGATGAGAAAAAAAGAGTGGAAGCTTATTATAAGGAGTGTGAGCAGGCCCAGTCGCAATTAAAAGTTATCCCCACCATTAACACCGACAAGAGCAGTTATGTGATCCATACCAGCCTTTCCGATCCCGGTTTCCTGGTGTGGCCGGATGTGGCGGGCGGTGAGATCTACTCCACGCAATCGATGATCTATACGATCCTGCGCAAATAGCTTCTACAAATTTTCTTCAGAATTATTTTTTCATCTTTGCGGGACCGACCACTCTCCCGATGCGCTTCCCGCCCCGCATTCTCTTTCTTTTCTTTTTGCTGCTTAACGCGGGTATGATCCGTGCGCAGGAATGCCGCAGCACGAATGCCGTTCGCACAGGTACTGCTCCAAAGATCGATGGTTCACTCGATGACGCGGTGTGGGCGAATGTGCCGGTGAGCACTGATTTTATCCAGCTCAAACACAACCCGGGCCAGCCCTCGCGCAGGCAGACGGAAGTGAAAGTGATCTACGATGATGAAGCGGTGTATGTAGGTGCAATGATGTACGATAATGCCGACAGCATCCTGAAGCAATTGGGTGTTCGTGATGAGTTTGATGAGGGGAATACCGACCTGTTCGCGGTTTTGTTCGGAACGTACAACGATAACCAGCATGCTTTTGTTTTTTCCGTTTCTGCAGCGGGAGTGCAATCCGATTTCAAAGTGAACGGTGACGATTTTGATTCGGACTGGAACGGAGTATGGCAAAGCGGATCGAAGATGTTACCGAACGGGTGGAGCGCGGAGATCAAGATCCCTTATTCGGCCATACGGTTTCCCAAAACCAGGGTACAGACCTGGCAGCTGAATTTTTCGCGTATCATTCGCAGGTATCGTGAATTCTCCAATTGGAACAACGTGAGTCCCGAAAAGGATGGCATCGTGAATCAATGCGGTAAGCTCAATGGGATTGAGAATATCGTTTCACCGCTGCGCCTTTCATTATCTCCTTATGTATCGGCTTACGCTGAGAATTATCCGTACGATATCCCCGGGAAAAGTAACACCACCTATCTTTTGAATGGGGGCATGGACCTGAAGTACGGGCTGAGTGAGAGTTTCACGATGGATATGACCCTGGTCCCGGATTTCGGCCAGGTGCAGAGTGATAACCGCGTGCTCAACCTTACCCCCTTCGAAGTTTTTTACAACGAAAAGCGATCGTTCTTCACGGAGGGCACCGAGCTTTTTGGCCTGGCCGATATCTTTTACTCGAGGAGAATAGGAGGTATGCCTGTTTACCACGACCAGGTTTATGACCAACTCACCTCCAATGAAGCGGTGGATATCAACCCCACGCAAAGCCGTTTGTACAATGCAACAAAAATTTCGGGCCGCACCCGTACGGGCCTGGGTATAGGAATGTTCAATGCAACTTCAGCTCCCGTGTTTGCTTCTATTCGTGATACACTTACGGGAGCTACCAGGAAATTAATGACACAGCCGCTTACGAATTACAATGTCACGGTGTTCGACCAAACGTTCAACAAGAATTCACATTTCGCGATCATCAATTCCAACGTGATGCGGGATGGGGATGCGCGTGATGCGAATGTCACCGGCTCTCAATTCAAGCTGGCGGATAAAAAAAATAATAATGCACTGCAGGCTTACGGGGCGGTGTCGCAGGTGTGGGATAAGGGAGCCGGTGCTCCCATACAGGGATATAAATATGTCGCGAACATCGGCAAGATCAGCGGCAACTACCAGGTGTCGCTCGTCCATAAGGAAGTGAGCCCTACCTACGATCAGAATGATCTTGGTTACCTCCCGCGCAACAATGAGTTCAATTTTTACCTGAATCAAAGTTACAATGTGTACAAGCCCTTCTGGATCATCAACAAAATGTCGAATGATATGGGAATCGATTACCTCATGCTGTATTCCCCGCGCGCCTATCGCGTGTTCAATGTCGATTTCAATTCCGATATTGATTTTAAAAACTATTTTACGCTCGGTACATTTTGGACCGTGCAGCCCTTCAAACGGAACTTTGATTACTATGCTCCCCGCGTGCCCGGGCGTTACTACGCTTATTCCGACAACTATGATATCGGGAATTATTTCTCCACCGATTACCGGAAAAAATTCGCGCTTGACGGAAGCTGGGACTACTATTATTTTAATGAACGCAACCGGCATTATTTCAACCATAGCCTGGGTCCCCGTTATCGTTTCAGCGACCGCTTTACCATGAAATTTGTTTACAGCAATCAAATGCTGACCGATGATGTGGGTTTCGTGGATAGCGTGAACGATACGATCATTTTCGGAGTGCGTAAGGTGAATACGATCGACAATGAGCTGACGGCCTCTTATATTTTTACCAATCACATGTCGCTTTCCCTGCGCGCCCGCCACTACTGGTCGAAGGTGGTATACAGCGATTTTTTTAGTTTGCAGGAGAACGGGGAGGCAGGCAGCACTACTTACCACCTCAACAACAACATTGACTTCAGCGCTTTCAACATCGATATGGTTTATACCTGGCAGTTCTCGCCCGGCAGCGAAATGAGCATCGTGTGGAAGAACGCGATCTATACCGAGAAATCGGAGATCACCAAAAGATATTTTGAAAGCCTGAATAAAACCATCGATTCCCCGCAGACCAACAGTTTTTCGATCAAGGTACTTTATTACCTCGATTACCAGGTGGTGAAAAAGGCAATAACAAGAGGAAGGTCATTATGAGATATGAGAAGGTAACGGATTGGTATAGGATCTTCGCTTCGCAGGCGGATATGGAGGCGCAGGTCCCAAAAGGAAAAGCGCTGGCGGTGGTGAAGGGGGGAAAGAAGATCTGCATTGCGCATTCCAGCGAAGGTTTTTTTGCCGTGGGCGACCGCTGCCCGCATAACGGTTTTTCCCTTTCCAAAGGAAATTGTTCCGATGATAATGCCATCGTTTGTCCTCTTCATCGTTATCGCTTCGACCTTCGCACGGGTCGTTCCAAAGGCGGGATTGCCGATTATGTTGACACCTTTAAGCTGGAAGTGCGCGAAGATGGAGTGTATCTCGGTATGGAACGCTCCGTGTTCAAATGGTTTTAAATATTTCCCGTAAGAAAAATAAATTCCCGGTATAACCTTTTCCGGGTCGTTCCGTTAAATCGGCAAGTTTCGAAAGGCTGCCTTCTTTATTTTTCTTAAAATCATAACCATGAGGACCAGGATCGTTATTCTCTTCTTTCCCGTTTTAATTGCGGTGAATGCGAAAGCAACAAAATCGCTTTCCATTCCTGATGCGCTCAAGCAAAAACTCATCACGGTTTCAGCAACCGGCAAGGGTGGATACACGGGCGATGTA
>DATDFI010000327.1:0-2348 GCA_036522695.1 Bacteroidia bacterium
ATTTCGGTTCGCAGAAATACGAAGACCCAACGGACATCATTACCGATCCCAACAATAACGTTTACGTTACGGGCATGAGCCAGGGCACGGGCAACAACACCGCGCAGGATGATTTTGCAACGATCAAATATTCTCCTACCGGGACGCAGGTATGGGTGGCGCGTTACACCAGCACCGGCAACAATGACGACCGCGGCTACGGCATCGGCATTGACGATACGAATAATATTTACGTGACGGGGTATGTTACGCTTTCTTCCACCAATAAGGATTTCATGACCATTAAGTACGACAATGCAGGGAATCAAAAGTGGACGGTGACCTATGACGGAGGCGCCACCGGTATTGACGAAGCGAATTCCATTGGCATAGGAAGCGGGTCTGAAGTGTACGTGGCCGGCTTTGCCGACATCATGCCCGGCTCAGCTACCAACAACGACATCATCACCATCAAGTATGCAACAGCGAGCATAGGTTTTGCTGAATATCAAAACACCATTTCCGACATTATTTTATATCCCAATCCCAGCAGCGGTAATTCCACCATCAGCATTACTTCGGAACACCTGGATGCGAATTCGAAATTATTCCTGTCTGTTTATGATGTGACCGGGCGCGAGATCGTTTCTCAAAAGGAATTCAGCACCAACAATAAATTCGCCACGTTCGATCTCAGCACCATCGACCTTTCCAAAGGCGTTTACGTGATCAAGGTGAATGATGACAAAAAAGAATTTACCGGTACTGGTAAACTGGTGATCCAATAAAATTTTCCTCAGAAAGTATCAAGCCCTTCTTCGCGGAAGGGCTTTTTTGTTTTACCGGGAGGTTGCCGCTTCATTGGCATTTCCTTTCGGGACAACAATTTCGCCCCAATGGCACACTGCAGGCATTTTTTCTTATCGCAATATTCTTTTTTGAGATGAAGGAGGGCTTGCGTGCGGCCTGCCGTTTGCGCAGGCATCCCCAGCGCGCGCCATTGCCTGATAATGGAATTATCTTCCCCATCCAGGGTTTCAAGAAATGAAATGGCACGTTCCACATATCGCTCCTCCCCTCTTTGTTTCCCGAAAACGAAGAGGAAAGGAACAATGGTATTGATGATGATGTTATTCATGGCATCGGCACCAAGCTGCTTTTCCTTTCGCTGGGAGCGCACACCGAATGTGTAATGATCGCTCCAGTATTCATGGGGCCGGCAGGCAAGAAGAGCACATAACTCCTTTGCACTTTTGGCTTCCATCACTTCCGAAAAAAGTTTAGCCTGCCTGCTCATCAAACGCGCGAACTGGGCAATGCGGATGCCGGGAAAATTAACCGGGCGCATACGCATGAATTTCCAGAGCAAAGCCGGCATGGGCTCGAGCGAGTATTTCTTTCGAAGGAACTCATATTCTTTTTTAAGCTCACGTGGATATTTCTCCCGGAATTTATTTCCCAGCAGGCCCGCCTGCCCGAAGAGCAGCGCCTCCACCTGGAAAGGTTTATCGCGGTGTTTGGCGATGATGCCTGGAGGGAGGGAGCGGGCCAGCAATTCAAAGGGGTGATCATTCACTTTGAAACCGAAGTTGCGCGCGAGTAATTGGTAAAAACTTTCTTCGAGATCGTTACGGTTAGCGGCCAGGCGGGCATGAATGGCAACCGACTTCGCTTCCAACCGCTCGATAAGCAAACGATCCAGCCAATTGCGGACCGTGAATTCCTCCACCTCCCTTAACTGCCCTTCGCAGGGGACCCGGTCACGGCTGTTACCCAGGTTAACATACTTCATCCAGGCATCTCGGTTGAGAATGTTTCCGAGCTCGAGTGTAGGGATCTCCTCCCCGCTCCTGCGTTTTATTTTCTCATCGTGGGTGTGAACAACGTGCAGTACCACGTTATCATAAGCGGCATCCTGCGAGTGGAAATGCCTGTTCCAGTCCGAAGAGCGGATGTGGATCTCCACGTTACCCGCCCATAGCTGATCGCCTATTTTTAATTGTGCATTAAAAAAATCAGGACCTGAATCAAAGTTATGCCGGCCGGGTTGAATTATTTCTACAGGTTCCCCTGCGATGGTGCGCAAGGCCGTGCGCCTGAATAAACCGTACTTCCAGGCATGATGGAGGAATTCCTCGTTCATGGATCAAAAGATTTAAATGTGATTCTTATTGCTGATCCTGCCCCTGGAATTTGACGTGGAATTATCAATGGGACGGAGCGGCTCCCGCACGCGGGGAGTTTTTCGATGTGAAAGTCAAATATACTTCAGAAAACCCGATTTGATTATATTGCATCGTAAATCATTATCGTGAAAAAAATTCTCCTGCTCCTACTCATTCTGAATGCCGCAAATTATGCCGGTGCGC
>DATDFI010000328.1:0-5336 GCA_036522695.1 Bacteroidia bacterium
TTCACGGCCTGGTTCCAGTTGTAAGCGCCTTTGGTATTACTTTCCATCTGCGGACCAAAACCTCCCCTGCCCTGCGGTTTGATATCGGGCATACCGTAGGTGGAATACGGATCGATGAAAGAGGGATAAATGGATCTGCCTTTCATGTCCGTCACCACAGTGCCCTTGGGCAATTCCACTTTTTCGGCACACTGCACTATCATTCCGTCCTTGATGAGTAAGGTCCCGTTCGGGATGATGGTCTGGTAATCCACCCATATCTTCGCATTGGTAAAGGCGTAATAGTTATGGTTGTGATTGAATACCCCATTCACCGGGAAAGTGGTTTGCGCGAAAATGGAAGAGGTAAGATGGAAGATGGAAAAGGTGAGGAGAAAGAGTAATTTTTTCATGCGGTTAGTTTAGTCGCTGTCACCCTGAGCGTAGCCGAAGGGTGTTTCGTTGACAATTCTCGGTTATCCATCACCCGCATGCTTCGGCTACGCTCAGCATGACAAACACACGGGGTATTTCTAAAAATGAATCTCAAATGTATCATTTTTTGCCATCCATAAACCAGGCTGTGAAGAAAGGGTGAAGCGGAGGATGAAAGGCCAATAGGATTTACGATGTGCGTTTTACGAAGTACCAGGTACTATCGGGCGCTTCGCAGCATTATCATGCGGTAATAGCAGATCGTACTTCGCCAATCGTAAATTGTTCTTACTTTTATCCATTCCAAAAACCTTTCTCATGGACAACGCCATTAAATACACCCACCTTGCTTCGGTAATCATTTTCCTGCTGCTTTACCTTGTAAAGACCGTAATGCTTTTGGGCAACAGTGCAGCCCTGAAAGGTTTTACAAAGGTTACGCGCGTGCCGGAGATGATCATCAGTTTTTTATTCCTTGGCACGGGCATTTACATGCTCACCAAGCTTCCCGAGATAAATATGCTGATGTGGGTCAAGATAGCATGTGTTCTGGCATCTATTCCATTAGCCATTGTAGGATTTAAAAAGGGGAACAAGGCTTTGGCGAGTATTGCGCTGCTGCTCATCATTGGTGCGTACGGACTTGCGGAGATGAGTCATAAAAAATTAGCGACCGGCTCAACGGACAATAAAACAGAGAGCCTGGATGGCAAAGCGCTTTACATGAATAACTGTGCGAAATGCCATGGCGAGGACGGTGCGCTGGGCGCAATGGGCGCAGCCGATCTTTCTAAAACTCCTATGGACGAGCATAACATGGAAGTGACCATACGCGAAGGAAAAGGCGTGAGCATGCCTGCTTACAATGCCGATATGCTGAGCGATGCGCAGGTGCAGGCGGTGATCAAGTATGTGCAGGGGCTGAAGAAGTAGGTAAAGTATAATTGAGGAATATTTTCCCAGCGAGCTGAATTTACTTTCAGCTCGTTTTTTTTCTCCTAATTTCGCATTGCATGATCGACACCACAAAAAAGAAACAGGACCGGGCCGTGCTCATAGGTTTGATCAACCGCCAGCAGGACGAAGAATTGCTTAGCGAGTACCTCGATGAACTGGCTTTTTTAGCGGAGACTGCGGGTATAGTCACCGTAAAACGCTTCACACAAAAGCTCGAGAAGCCCGATGTACGCACGTTCGTGGGGAAGGGAAAGCTGGAGGAAATAAAAAAGTTCGTGGAGGAGAACCAAATCAATGTGGTGATCTTTGATGACGAGTTGCCGCCCTCCCAACTGCGCAATGTGCAAAAGGAAGTGAAATGCACCGTGCTCGACCGCAGTGATCTTATTTTGGAAATTTTTGCATCACGCGCGCAAACTGCCCACGCCAAGGCGCAGGTGGAACTGGCGCAGCTGCAATACATGCTCCCGCGCCTGGCCGGCATGTGGACGCACCTCGAACGCCAGCGCGGTGGCACCGGCACACGAAGCGGTGCAGGTGAAAAAGAAATTGAAACGGACAGGCGTATCGTGCGCGATAAAATTGCCAAGCTTAAAAAAGAGCTGGAGAACATCGATAAGCAAATGTCCACGCAGCGCAAGAACCGCGGGGAACTCATCCGCGTGGCACTGGTAGGTTACACCAACGTGGGTAAAAGCACCATCATGAATTTGCTGAGCAAATCCAATGTGTTTGCCGAAAATAAATTGTTCGCAACGCTGGATACCACCGTAAGAAAAGTGGTGATAGAAAATGTTCCTTTTCTTTTATCGGATACGGTGGGGTTCATCCGCAAGCTTCCGCATCAACTGGTGGAATCCTTCAAATCAACGCTGGATGAAGTGCGTGAAGCGGACATTTTGGTGCACGTAGTGGATATTTCCAATAAAAGTTTTGAAGATCACATCAGCGTGGTTAATCAAACACTCACCGATATCAAGGCGCACGATAAGCCTACCATTCTCGTGTTCAACAAGATCGATGCTTTTCGGTATGAAGTGAAAGAGGAAGACGACCTCACGCCTTCCACCAAAAAGAATTTAAGCCTAGACGATCTCAAAAAAAGCTGGATGAATAAAATGCATAATCATTGCATTTTCATTTCCGCTGCTAAAAAGGAAAACGTAGATGAACTGCGAAGTAAGCTGTACGAAATGGTGAAGGACCTTCATGTAAAAAGATACCCGTATAATAAGTTATTGTATTGAGCAAGGAGGAAGATTCCTCGCCCGTGAAAAACGGGGCCCGGAATGACATCGTGAATGTCATCCAGAACCGAGTCCTTTCCGGACGGGTACGCCTGGCAGGAAACAATCACTTGAACTTTTCCGACAAGAGCGACCAGCTATAAAAGCACCAGCACATTTCGGAAGAGACGCTGAGGTCCCAATAAAGGATACGGTTCTTTTTTTTATTGATCACCCAAACCAACCCCGGCACTCCATCATCGTCACTTCTAGAGATTCCGTACCAAACGGGTCTTAAAACAGGGGGCACCAGCACTTTTTCATGTTCATACTTCAGTATCCCTCGTTTCATGAAACCGTACATGCCACGACCAAGGCTGTCGGTTTCAAGATACGGCCCTAAACTATCGCGGTTACAGATCACGTACGATCGTTCCTCACCGGAATAAGGTGTGAAAACCAGGTTGGCCACATAGGCCCCTGTAGCATCGTTTTCCAGGCGGCATTGTATGGAATAAACGCCTCCGTTAGCCTGGCCCAGGATAATGAATGTGCCGTACATTGTTTTTTTACTAAAGATGTGCGCTGCATATTCCGCGATCGGTCCTTTTGAAGCATCCCAGTAATGAACCGAAACATCCTTCGCACTTACAGGAGGGCAATATTGCGCGGCAAGGCGTTGGGAGCAAAAGCCGGCCATCAACAGGAAAAAGAGAAATCCGGAACGCATTGATTAAAGGATGAAAAAGTGTTCACTTTTCCATAACTGATCCGGGCGAAAGTACAGGCAGTATTAAGTGAGCGGAAGGTGGTAACACTGCGCAGCGGACAGCGGCTCCGGGGGATTACCGCTTCCGTTTCGTTTTTTTCGTATCCACTTTTTGAGTGGTCTCTTCTTTCACCGGGTCCTTCTTCGCGGTGTTCTTTTTCTCCTTCGGCTTATCGGGTTCGATAACGATGGGCGCGATGGCATTGCCGTAAAGGATGCGCTCCATCATGGTATCCTTGCCGTAGATGTCGGGATAGAATACTAATTTATCATCCACCACCTCGGAAGTGATATACTTTACGTAGAGCGTGGGCGTTTTGCGCAGGTTGAACTTTTTCTGTTCCTGCAGGCCAATATAGTTCAGGAGCGTGTCAGGGCGAATGTGCACGCTGTCGTCACGGATCAGGAAGGTGGCGAAATCAAAATATTTTTCGAGGCGCATACAGCCGTGGCTCAGGCAGCGCACCGTACGGCCGAAAAGCTTTTTTGCATTGGTATCGTGTATATACACATCGTACTTATTGTAAAAATTGAATTTCATCACGCCCAATGAATTGTCCTCGCCAATGCCCTGGCGGAACTTATAAGGCATATGTGTTTCGCTGAATTGCTTCCAGTTGATCTTGCGGTAATCCACCACCTTGTTGTTCCAGTCGAGCACATCAAAATGCTGCTTGCGTAAATAGGCCGTGTCCCATTTGATACGGGGGAGAATTTCCTTGGTCGCAATTTTGAACGGGACATTCCAGTACGGATAGACGAGGATATTCTGGATCTGGCTTTTGAGCAAAGGGGTTTGGTGCTTGGGCGCCCCGCAAATAATGCGCGACTCCATCACAAGGGTATCGGCTTCGGCTACGCGAAGGTTAAAGCCGGGCAGGTTCACCCAGATGTAAACTTTGTCGGGCTTGCGCACCTCGCAACGCCAGCGCTCCATGGCCATCTCGATCTGGCGTGTGCGCTTCTCAATGGTATAATCGAGGGCGACCATCATTTCCTTCCCCACCTTCCCATCTTCCGTAAGGCGGTAATAGCGCTGGAATTTTTTCATGGCCTTCGCCAGCTTGAGCGAATCATTTCCTTTGGCTGCGGTATCGTAAAAATTCATTTGCACCATGCGCAGCTTCACACTATCCATGTAACCGGCACTGTCCTTTTTAATATCGGGCATTGCGCACCACTTCACACCTTTATGTTCGTCAATGAATTTGCGGAGTTCGCGCTTGAGCAAAAAATACTGTTCGAATTTGGGTTCGAAAGACTCAAGGGACTGGCGCAAGGTATTTTTTTCGAAAGCGGAAAGCAGTACGCTGTCGAGGCTCAAGCCTATAAGCCCCGGCTGCCAGCTGCGAACGATGAGGCTGTCCTCGATTTTCACGCGGCCATGATGCAGGTGATGCGCCATAGTAAAAAAGGCATCGGTGGTGAGCATCTCGATCTGCGCCAGTTTGGCCACATCCGTTTTTCCCGACTCGTAATCGGTGAGGTGTTTGGAGAGACTGTCTATCTTTTTATAGTGATACGCATCCGGCACGAGGCCGAAATAATACCGTGCATTGCGAATGAGGCGCAGCATGGTGAAGAAACGATAATCGAAATTCCCCTCACGGCTCCAGAGCGGCTCATACTGCCTTTGCTTGAAAAGATCGGAAATCGTTTTTGCCGTGAGCAAAGTGTCGTTGGCGATCACGAAAGGTTTGGCAGTATCGATCTTGCTCAATTGCTTCTCCAGGTCTTTTGTAAGATGCGGATCGACCTCCTCCGGTTTGGAAACGAGGTCTTCCTTTACCGGTTCGGGGTGATGGCATGCGGTGAAAAGAAGGAAGGCGAATGAAAGAAAAAGAAAAAAGCGATTCATTGGAGAACAAAGGTACAAAGTTTATAGTCTCGGGTCTACTGTGTCAAGTTCAGTTCGTAGTCTCAGTTACGGATCTATCATCGGGAGGGCTGGCGCAATGAAATATCGCTAT
>DATDFI010000329.1:0-4610 GCA_036522695.1 Bacteroidia bacterium
ACATCCTTATTAACTATGCAGGCGCACAATTAGCCGACTCGACCGTTAAACGTAGCAAAGACCAGGCGAAAAAATTAGCCGACAGCCTTTTGGCTGTCCTCAAAAAGAGCACAAAGAATTTCCCTGACCTTGTAGTTAAATATTCTTCAGACTCAGGTTCAGTGAGTGAGCCTGATAAAGACCATCCCGGCAAAAACAAACGAAAACCCCGTGAAAAACTCGGCTCGTACACCTTCCCGGAAGGACAAATGATGAAAGCTTTCCAGGACGTGGTATGGAACGGGAAAGTGGGTGATCTCAAGATCGCAGAAACGCCCTACGGTTATCATATCATGGAAGTGAAGATGCGCAGTCCTGAAACGCGCAAGGTGAACATTGTTACCGTGGAGAAGACCATCCTGCCCAGCCGCCAGACCAAGCAGGAAGTATTTGACAAAGCCAACGACTTTGCGATCCGTTACAATACTCCTGAGCTTTTCTCAAAGGGAATAGAACAGGAAAAACTGAACAAGCGCATTGCCGACCCGGTCAAGGAAAGCGACAAAACCATTGCGGGTCTTGATTCGCCCCGCGAACTTATCAAGTGGGCCTTTGCCAACCCGCAAGGCACCATCAGCACCGATCCGTTCAACTTCGGCAACAAATACGTGGTGGCTTTGATCTCCGAAGTGCGTGAGAAAGGCATTGCCCCGCTTGAACAGAAACGCGTTGAAGTCGAGATCGGTGCCAAGCAGGAAAAGAAAGCACAGATGTTCATTGATGAATTCAATAAATCACTTACCGGGGGAATGACCATCGATGCCTTCGCTACCAAGATCGGTTTGCCGGTGGAGATCGTTGATAATGTAACATTCGGTTCCTACTCTATTCCCAACCTGGGTAAAGAAGGTAACGTGATGGGTGAGATCTTTGCGCTAAAGGAAGGCCAGCTTTCTCCGCCCATCAAAGGATTCCAGGGTGTTTACATCCTGGTGGTCGACAAATACACACCAGCTCCCGATACCAAGGATTACACCTCATCTCAAAAACAAGTGATCCAAAATTTGCAGTACCGTGTTGACCAGGACCTGTTCAATGCAATGAAAACAAAAGCGGACGTGGAAGATAACCGCGCGCGCTACTACTAAAGCATTCCTTAATATATATGTGCAAAAGGCTCCCGCGAAAACGGGGGCCTTTTGCTTTTGCTACAATTCAAAAAAATCTTCTTTCAAAATCCCTGGGTATTTCACTAAGTTTGATTTTCAAAACACCCATAGATGGACGAACTTCTACAACGCATAAAGCAACGCGCCAGCAATCCCGCCACCATTCACGATATGGCCGAAGGCCTGGCCCCCGCCCCGCAGATCAACCCTGCGCTCACCCTCGCGCAGGTGCAGCAAACGGAGAATGAACTCGGCTTTAAATTCCCGGAACTTTGGGTGCGTATTTACACCGAAATAGGTAATGGAGGATTCGGGCCGGGCTATGGATTATATAAACTGGAGGTCGCGAAAAAACTGTATTTGGAATTTATGGCCGAGCCGGAGAATGAATGGGAAAAGGGAACGTTCCCTCTTTGCACCTGGGGCTGCGGGATCGATTCGTACGTGGATTGCGCGGACGAAGATAACTCCGTCTATTACACCAACGGGTCGCACGGCTCACACAACAATCCCATCACTTTTACAATGACCGATAAGGATGGGAACGTGATCACCTCTGGCAATGCGGATAATTTACTGGATGCACTAAATAAAATTGGCGGAGGAAACGATAACGGTGGCCGCCCGGATGACCGCCCCGAAAACGATGATGACCAGCCGGGGTTGCTTTTTCACAAGGATACTTTGGCCGATTGGTTCAGCGATTGGTGTAATGATGTGAACCTGTGGGATGAAATGAGCGGGGGCAACGAAGAGGACGAAGAAGAAGATGAAGAAGTGAATGATGATGGTCCGCCCGATGATTGGGGAAGAGGAAGGTAGCCGGTAGTTCGAAGCCCGGGGTTATGAGTTTTACGGGGATCAAACCTTGTGGAATATAGTAGTGACGCAAGATTATGCGTGGTGAAATAAAATAACCCGGGCTGGGAGTTATGAATTTTGCCGAATTGGCTTCGAGACATAAACGCGATCCACTGCGTCCCTTTTTCACCTGGCCGCTCACCTCATATCATTGGCCAGTTTTTGCAAGTAATCCAAACCTTCTTTCAGGTCTCTCAACCGCTCTTTATACAATTCCTCATTGCGATCATCGACATCCCTGCAATGCTTTAGTGAATAATATTTTGTCCAAAGGCTGCCATAATCCATTAGGGTCATCCATTGTTGTTCGGTAAAGGAAACGCGGGTCTCTTTCATCCGTTCAAAAATTATTTCATCATTTATTCCTCCCCGGTAAAGCAGGTATTGGAAAAGATCATATGTTTTCCCGTATTTGATGCTCAACCCGGCAAAGCGGCTCCTGCAAATTATATTACAGGTGTAACCCATCATGCTGTCCTCGAAAAAAGAATGGCATGCATCCAGCACTTCAGGCACATCGGCATGTATAAAAAAAATCTCGTTATACATTTTCTCTTTCGTCATCCAGTTCTTTTCCTTTTTTATTTTCTCCATTTGCCGCAGCACAAAAGTGCGGGCCCCTTCACTGTCGGGCTGAGCAACTGTGAATTCAAGCGTATCGCTTAATGTCCATTCGAATTTCACTCCATCGATCTTTGGATCAATTTGTAAGGAAATGGGGATGATCACTTCACCGCACGTTAGCGTATCGTAAATTTCCTGGAGGTTGAACCGTATCACTTCAGAATCATTTTTTTCCACCTCGTGCGAATATTCCGGTCCGTCATAAACGTGCAAAGTATAACGCTCGGCCCAGCCTTGTGGCTTTGTAAATACAGGATCGGTGACCCTGTTATACAGCAAGGCGTAGCCCGGGCCTTTATAACGAAAAACAAACTCAATGTAATCCGGCCCTTCATAAGAAATGATCTTGTGATAACGCACTTCACAGCTTAGTCCCATGAATGTATGAGCTGCGGACAACGGGGCCACCAGCAGGAGGGTTAAAAGAAGAGAAGAAATTACCTTTTTCATGAATTCAAGATGTTGCCGGGCGAGGATTTCCATAAGCCTAACGGAGACCTGCCAGGAAAGTTTCGCTCCTTCGCAATACTTTCCTGGCGCATTTTTATTTCCCCGTGAAAAACACTAATATTGATATGCTAAAAAATACCGCACATGCGCAAACTAACCGCCCTTCTCCCTTCCTGCTTTTTATTCTCGTTCCTGCATGCACAGGTGTACCTGAAACAGCCTTCGCTCCACGACAGGCCTCATGAAAAAAAAGTGACCTTCTGGGATATACAGCGCGCCTTTAATGAGCAGTGGGAAAATAAAACTCCCAGCGATACCGAATCAGAGAATGAAGAGGACGGGGGCTACCAGCAATTCAAACGCTGGGAATGGTTTGTAAAACAGCGTACGTTCCCTACCGGAGAATTTCCCAGCCCCGAGATACTTTTTGATGAATACCAGAAATACAAGACCACTTACGGCTCGCAAAAAAACCAGCAAACTCAATCGGCCAACTGGAACTTCATCGGCCCCGGTGTGCTGCCCGGCAGTGGTGGGGGATCTGGCCGTATCAACTGCATCGCATTCGATCCCAACAACACTTCCATCATCTGGACAGGAACTGCCTGTGGTGGCTTATGGAAATCAACTGACGGTGGGCAGACCTGGAATTCCAACACCGATCTTCTTCCTTCGCTCAGCATTTCCGATATCGTGATCGATCCCTCAAATGCTCAAACCATGTACCTGGCCACGGGCGATAAATACGGCATTTACTGGCAATACGAAACCTGGGGGCATTACAGCGCGGGTGTTTTAAAATCGACCGATGGTGGACTTACATGGAACCCTACAGGTCTGAACTATTCTCTCGCGAATGTGACGATCATCGAGCGCCTGGTACAGGACCCCAACAACGCGAACACACTTTTTGCCGCCACCAACATGGGAATCTTTAAAACCACCGATGGGGGCAACACCTGGAACAATGTGCAGAACGGAAGTTTTTACGACATAGAATTCAAACCGGGAAGCAGCAATACCATTTATGCCGGTGATGCAACGGGATTTTTACTTTCTACTAATGGCGGCAGCACCTGGAATTATACCACAGGCGTTTCATCCACGGGCCGCACTTCCATCGCGGTGAGTGCTGCCAACGCCAATACCGTTTACTGCTGGACCGAGGGGGGTAATTTTTATTACTCCTCCAACTCCGGCACGTCCTTCACCGCGCGTACCGATCCTTCAACCAACTGCACACCTTACGGTTATTATGATATGGTGCTGGAAGTTTCACCGGTTAACGACCAGGTGATCTTTACAGGCGGACTCGATATCGCGAAAAGTACCGATGGAGGAAATACCTGGACCACCACATCCGACTGGAGCGCATGGCCGGCCACCAATTACGTGCATGCCGACAACCACGCACAAAAATTCTTACCGGGAAGCAGCAATACCATTTTCTCCTGTAACGATGGAGGAATTTTTAAATCCACGGACCAGGGGGGCACATGGTCAGACCTCAGCAACGGTATAAGCATC
>DATDFI010000330.1:0-4285 GCA_036522695.1 Bacteroidia bacterium
GTGGAGGCAATATCACTTCCTGCAACCGCTTGGCGTATTTGATGGAGTCGGTGATGTCCTTGTTCTTTTCTTCGATCTCGCGTTTTTGTTCTTCGATCTCGTGGGTGCGTTCTTTCACCTGCATCTCCAGTGTTTCTTTCTGCGTTTCGAGGATGCGTTGTTTCTCTTTTTCCTGCTCCAGCGATCTTGCAGAGAGCGTTTCAACCTCCTGGAGCTTTTGCAGGAGGTTGCGATTGACCAACGAAAAATTATACGCGAGATAAATGCTCATCGATATGGGAATGCTGAGCAGGGCGACAACGATAAAGGTGAGCGTAAAGGTGCTGGTTAACCCGATGCCGAAATTCACCCGGCCTTTGAAGAACATGGCTGAAATAACAAAAATGAGCAGCAAAGTGAAAAGGGATACCCCTGTGCCGAGAATGCGTGCACCGGGTCTTTTTTCACGTATCGCGCTTATCGTGGTGCGGCTCATGATGAAAATACAGAACACCGCGTACCAGATGATCATACTGAAATAGAGAAAGATATTGGGCCAGCCGAATAATACGTGCGAGACGCCCACCGTGCCGGCCAGCACTGCCATCCACACACCACCGCTGAATTTTTGCTGGTAAATGCGGTAAACGAAAATGATGAGCGTAAGAAAGATGACCGGATTGATAAAGAGGAGCAGGGCCGGTTGAACAAAACGCTCTACGGTGGGCGAAGAAGTGGAGCGATCGAACAGCGTGCAAAGAAAGATCATTCCGAATGAGAAAGCGAACAGGCTATAATACAGGTTCTCTTTCGACTCACGATAAAAAAGAAAAAGAAGAAGATGAATGAGTGCCAGCGTTACCAGGAATGCGCCTACAATGCCATTGAGTATATTGGCAGTTCGTATCCTTCCTGACTGTTCGAGACCGAAATCACTATCGGTAAGGGTCATGATGAACCCGGGGCCGGCACGGTCATCGATCACCCGCGCATGGAGGTTTTGAAGGTTGGAATATTTTACGGCTATCACATGCGGACCGGCATTCGAGAAGCGCGCGTTCCTGTACGATTGTTGCGGATCGAAAGGGTTCTCGGAATTCGCTTCGTTGGAGACTTTCCCGAATCCAGCCACCCGTTCACCGTCAAAAAAAACTTCTGAAGCACCGTAATGATGAAGTGTGAATGCGGCATCGGTGAATTTCGGGAATAAGCTGTCGGGAACATGGTAACGGAACCAGCCCGCGCGTCCATCATAATCACCGGGCAGGGAGTCGGAATAAACATCCTGCCAATTGCTGTCATCAAAGGCAACCGCGCTCCATGCGCTGTCGTCACCGCGCATGAATTTCCATTTTTCGCCCAGTTCAATTTCCCTTGGCGGAGTTTCTTTTCCAGGATGACTTTTCCGGTAATATTGTCCGAGTGTGCTTAGTCCCAGGAAATAAATAAAGACCGACACCGTGGATATGATGATCCATAATATCCTTTTCGAGATCTTTTTCCTGTTGGAATTCATTTTTGTTTGCAGGGGCAACCAAAGATAAGATTTTGCGGAGAGTGGAACGCTTTAGTGAAGTTGAGCGAGAAGCAAATAAACGCACGCCCCGCCAATGTATCCCAGCGCGGCAAGCCAGCCCAGGCGCCTGGCGTAAGCGAAAAAATCCATTCGTTCCACTCCCATGGCTGCAACCCCGGCTGCCGACCCGATAAGCAACATGCTTCCGCCCGTTCCGGCAGTGTAGGCAATGAAAAGCCAGAAAGAATGGTCCTGCGGGTAATGATACATTCCTTTGATCGCTGCTACAAGCGGAACATTATCGATCACCGCTGAGGAAACTCCAGCAAGCAATGAAACGGTATTGTCGCTATAACCGTGCTGAATAAAGAAATTGCCCAGCAGGTGAAGTTGGTCCGCACCTTCCAGGGCAGCCACCGCAAGCAATATCCCTAAAAAGAACAGCAAGGTTGGCGTATCGATGCGTTGCAGGGCACCTGCCACCGAATAATTTTTTCGCTCCTCGTCATTTTTCACTTTGTGTACCAGTTCGGTGATCACCCATAGCACGCCCAGGCCAAAAAGTATGGCCATGAAGGGAGGCAGACCGGTGATGAGGTGGAAAAAAGGAACGGAAACGATGGCAAAGATCCCTGCCCAGAAAATAAGTTTACGTTCGAATGATGTGGTGCCGGGAACATCGTTCGTTTTGGCAGGGAGAATAACCTGGCCTTTCATTCTCATAGCGATAAAAAGTAAAGGAATGAGCATGCACACCAGCGAGGGCAGGAAAAGATGCGACACGGTTGTCCAACTGGTGATGTAACCGTTGATCCAAAGCATAGTGGTGGTCACATCACCGATGGGTGTCCAGGCTCCTCCGGCATTTGCAGCGATGATGATCAGTCCAGCGAGTAAGAAGCGATCTTCCTTATTATCACTCAGTTTTTTTACCAGCGAGAGCATGACAATAGTAGTGGTGAGATTGTCGAGCACCGCTGAAAGAAAAAAAGTGGTGATGCCGATGATCCAGGTGAGTTTTCTTTTGTCGCGCGTGGTGATGGCGTTGGTGATCACTTCAAATCCATCGTGTGCATCGATGAGTTCCACGATGGTCATGGCACCCATTAAGAAAAAAAGCACTTCGGCAATTCCGCTTAATTCTACACTGAGTAGATCATGTCCCAGCCCGTGTTCTAAACGCCCCGAATGAAATACTGTGATCCAGCAAGCGATGCCGGTAAGCAAGGCAAGTGCGGATTTGCTCACATTAATTTTACGCTCAAAAGCAATGAGCAGGTAACCGATGGCGAAAATGGAAACGAGGGCGATGGACATGCCGGGTAAAGATAGGTGTTAGTTGCCAGTTGTGCCGAAGGCATCCCTTCGGAAGCAGTTGCCGGTTGGTGATCACGGCTTTCGTTCGGTACTGCCGGCAACCAACAACTTTTTTGTCATTTCCATATCTTATCTATCTTTACCCCTCATCGCTCAAAAAAATCGCTATGTCGATATTCCGAAAAAAATCAATGGAGACTTTGCTGGCACAGGCTGCGGAGTCGGATAAAGGATTGAAGCGCACTTTAGGCGCCTGGGCGCTTGTAGCGCTGGGGATTGGTGCTATCATCGGTGCGGGACTTTTTGTGCGCACGGCCGCAGCGTCAGCCGAAGCCGCAGGTCCGGCTGTAACGATCTCTTTCATTGTTGCCGCGGTAGGTTGTGCGTTTGCAG
This sequence comes from Bacteroidia bacterium, assembly GCA_036522695.1. Taxonomy (GTDB): domain Bacteria; phylum Bacteroidota; class Bacteroidia; order JADZBD01; family JADZBD01; genus DATDFI01. Next base: position 3,206 of record DATDFI010000330.1, read on the forward strand.
GATTGTGTTATGCTGAATTTGCAGCAATGATCCCCATCGCTGGCAGTGCTTACACTTATGCCTACGCAACCATGGGCGAACTTATCGCCTGGATCATCGGTTGGGCATTGGTGCTCGAATATGCTTTGGGTGCCGCTACGGTTTCCATCGCATGGAGCGAATACCTCAATAATCTATTGACGGGGCCTGATGTGATGACGCAGATCTCGCACGGGTTAAAAGATGTTTCGGCACTCGCCATCCCATACCAATGGTGTCATTCTCCGTTTGAATCGGCCACCCTCCTGGATGGCTCGGTTATTCACGGTATTGTAAATCTTCCAGCACTTACCATTCTTCTCGCGCTTACCCTCATCCTTATCAAAGGAACGCAGGAGTCGGCATTTGTGAATGCGATCATCGTTTTCCTCAAGGTGAGCATCGTACTTATCTTCATTGCACTTGGCTGGCAATTCATCAGGCCCGAAAATCACGACCCTTATATCATCCCTAAAGGCATGGCAGGCCACAACGAGCTGTTCACCTGGGGCTGGACAGGTATTTTAAAAGGTGCGGGCATCGTGTTTTTTGCATTCATCGGTTTTGATGCTGTTTCAACGGCTGCGCAGGAAGCGAAAAATCCCAAACGCGATATGCCCATAGGTATTCTCGGTTCGCTTGTTGTTTGCACCATATTATACATTGTATTCTCTCATGTACTTACCGGTGTTGCCAACTGGCAGGAATTCGGTGACCCGAGCAAGGGAAAGGAAGCTTCGGTTGCGTATGCCATCAGGACCTATATGAGCCAGTATGGCTGGCTGGAGAAGGCGGTGACCATTGCGATACTGGCCGGTTTTTCATCCGTGATACTGGTGATGCTCATGGGACAAAGCCGTGTGTTCTTTTCCATGTCGCACGATGGGCTTCTTCCCAAAGTGTTCTCTCACCTGCATCCAAAATTCCGTACGCCTTATAAATCCAACCTGATGCTTTTTATATTCGTTGGGATATTCGGAGGATTTATTCCCGGCAGTATCGCGGGCGACCTTACCTCGATAGGAACACTGCTTGCATTCGTGCTGGTGTGCGCGGGAGTAT
>DATDFI010000331.1:0-10813 GCA_036522695.1 Bacteroidia bacterium
CGAATCGTTAAATAAAGGCTCGTTCAGACTGTCTTTGTCCTCGAGATCGTGCGCACCGTAACATTCACCTTCAAAAAGAAGCGGCTCATCCGTATCATTGACCGAAAATTGCAAAGAGTATTTGTAAGAGACCTGGCCATAACCCTGCGCAGGTGACGGGCCGGCATTAAACAACAAAAGGAGAATAGTGCCAATTCTTTTCACAAAGAGGTTTTACAGGAATAACACCAAAAGGTTACAGGGTTTTATACGGGTGCATAAAAGACCATTTTTACTCAAAACCTGCTAAAGCAATGGAAAAATTTTATTGCTTTCTCGATGAGATCCAACAGGGCATTGATTTTGGCGCTACACGTTCCATTGTGCTTGCACTATTTGTCATTGGCCTTACCTGGAGGCTGATCATTCTTATTCGCAGGAGAAGAAAAAAGAATAAAGAACAAAAGCTTTAGTTCCATCCCTTACCTGGCCTTATACCTTTCTGCCCTATTTTCATTACATTTGGTAAACATGAAGCTCAACGGAATACTTTCACTATTTCTAAGTTCGATCTTACTTTCGGCCTGCGTTAAAAAGCCGGAAGCTTCATTCACCATCTCCAATGCCAATCCAAGCCCGGGTGAGGTAGTCACCCTTACCAATACTTCCACCAACGCAAAAGATTACGTGTGGGAAATTGACGCAGGGGTTTTTTCCACGCTCGAATCACCGCAGATCGTTTATCCCACCAGCGGCACACGCACTATTCATCTTACCGCAATAAAGGGCAGCCATAAAAGTTATGCCGACCAGCAGATCATCGTGAAGCAGGAAGGGAAAGTTTGTTTCTGGCAAACCACAACCGCTTTTGCTTATCCTGTAAATGTCACCATCGGGAATATCACTAAAACAATTACGCTTGGCCTTGCTTCCACACCACAAGCCTGCGATGCAGCAAACTGTGCCAACTTTCATTTAGCTCCCGGCAACTATTCCTTTACTGCAGCGCAGCAAGCTCCCGGCATACAAACCTGGAACGGGAACATTACGGTGAGCGATGGAGGTTGCGTAGTGGTGGGATTACCTTAAGAATAAAAGCGTCCGGGTTTTCTATCACTCATTCATGTTTTACTGATCATCATCCCATGAAACCAAAGCTACTTCTCACCGCGCTCGCATTTTCACTTTGCATTTCAACCGTGCGTTCGCAAACCTGGCAGGTGCTGGGCACAGCAGCGTTCTCAAATCCCGTTACAGCCAACTCCATAACATCCATGGCACTCGACCAATCCGGGAACCCCTATGTGGCATATTCCGATGCATCCAACACCGATAAAATTTCGGTGATGCGTTTCAATGGCGTGTCGTGGGTGCAGGTGGGTGCGGCCGGTTTTTCGGCAGGTGCAGGCTATGATGTGAGTATCGCTTTCGATAGTAACAATTCACCCTATGTTGCTTTTGGCGATGCAGGTAATTCGAGCAAGACAACGGTGATGAGATTCAACGGCAGCAATTGGGTGAACGTAGGTAATGCAGGATTTTCAGATGGCGTGGTGAACAACTGCACCATCAAATTCGGCCCGGGCGATACCGCTTTTGTAGCTTATGTCGACCAGTTCTATTCCGGGAAAGCAGTGGTGAAAAAATTCAACGGAACAAATTGGGTGAATGTGGGCAATGCCGGTTTTACAGCTGGCGGAACGGGACAGATGACCATGGCGCTCAACAATAACGGCATTCCTTACGTAGCATACCAGGACCAGGCAAATGGTTTTGCCGAGAGTTGCATGAGATATAATGGCAACGGGGGATGGGTGCATGTCGGTTCAAATACTTTTTCGGCAGGCACGGTGCAATACTCGCATATCGTTTTCGATAATGCAGGTGTAACGCCATACATCTGCTACAACACGGGGTCCAATCCCTTTGCGCCCAATGTACAGGTGTACAATGGTGCGAGCTGGCAATACGTAGGCGGACAAAATCTGAATACCGATGTGGATTACCTCAACAATATCGCAATAGATTCAAACAATATGCCGTACGTGATCTTTCCTGACGGTTCGTTCAATTACCAGGCGTCTGTGATGATGTATAATAATTCAGCATGGGGATATGTGGGCACCGCGGGCTTCTCGGCAAACGGAGTTTCCTTCCCCAACATTTCCATCGATGCGCTCAACAATGTTTATGCAGAATATTACGAGAATGGCAACAGCAATAAGATCACGGTTATGAAATATGATGTAAGTACGGGAATGAATTTCCTTGCAAGCGATAACATATTATCCGTTTACCCGAATCCTGCACACGATCGTCTTACATTGAACTTTAACAAGAAGGCTGATCTAAAAATTTCAGTGTATGATTCAGCCGGCCGGCTTTTATTTTCGGCCACCGCAAGCGAAAAGCAATTCACGCTGAATATTTCCTCTCTTTCGCCTGGAATTTATTTCCTGGAAATGATGAACGGACATGACCTTGATTACCGGAAATTTGTGAAAGAATAAAATCCCCTCCCTTGATAGCTGAAGGCTTCCGCGGGGCGGGACCTTTAAGCTTAATACTCTGCACGATCACACCTTACTCCACAATAAACTTTCCACTATGCAATAGTCCTGCATCATCACGCAGCGTATAAAAATAAATTCCCGGCACGCGTGTTATCTTCGTTTCCTCCGCGGGAGCATGCGTGATCCCTGAATAAACTTTTTCACCTAAGGAGTTAAAAATATCGAGGTACAGCAGTTGATCCGAATTTACTGTAAAGCTGCCGGGATTAGGGTTGGGGAAAAGGCGTGGCACACGTGCCGATGAAGAAGGCCCGACCGAAGTGAGCACCGTTGAGGTATCCACCTGGCGTATGCGCTGGTTCCATTGATCGGCAATAAAAACGTAGCCGCCCGGTCCAACTTCGATCCCGTAAGGTTGCCGGAGTTGTGCTAGGTTGGCAAAACCCCCATCGCCCGAAAAGCCGGACACACCTGTGCCGGCATAAGTGGAGATCATTCCTGAAGCATCCACTTTACGGATCACATGATTGTTGCGGTCAACGATAAATAAATTACCATCCTGGTCCATACTGATCCCCTGCGGAGAATACAGGCGCGCCTGGTCGGCCGGACCTCCATCACCCGTGTAGCCTCCCGATCCTGTACCGGCAAAAGTGGTGATGATATTATTTACGTCTACTTTGCGCACGCAATTATTCAGGCCATCGGAAATATAAACGTTGCCCGACTGGTCGAATGCAACACTATAAGGATATTTGAACGTAGCGGAATCTGCCGGCCCTCCATCACCGGTATATCCCATCACACCTGTTCCTGCAAATGTGGTGATGATGCCGAGTGCATCCACTTTCCGCACACGGTTATTGTAACCATCGGAGATGTACATATTGCCATTCGCATCCAGGTCGACCCCAACCGGGCGATCGAGTTTTGCATTGACCGCCAGGCCGCCATCGCCTGAAAAACCTGCAACGCCAGTTCCCGCCACCGTTGTGATCATCCCGTTCACATCCACCTTCCGTATCACGCTGTTGCCGTAATCGCAAATGAAAATATTTCCCGCTGCATCCACTGCCACATCGTAAGGATAATAAAACGTAGCGGAGGTGGCCGGCCCGTTATCGCCCGAATAGCCCTGCGCTCCTGTTCCCGCAACGGTGGTAATTATTCCGTTCACGTCTATTTTACGAATGCAGTTATTACCATTATCCGCTATGTAAAGATTTCCACTTGCATCCAGTGCCAGGCCATATGGATAAAGAAACCGGGCGGAAGTAGCGGGACCATTATCGCCCGAATAGCCAGGTGTTCCGTTGCCACCGATGGTGCTGATGATCTGTGCGTGGGAGGAGCTGAAGATGAAAAACAGCGCGGTGAGAAAAATTTTGCTGCCCATGATCCTGAATATTTGGTGTTTCAAAAATAAAAAACCGGTAACAAAAATAATGACCCAATTGGGGGAAGCTGATACGAGACGACACCGGCAGGTCCTCGCGGGACCCCTAATTCCCTATTACCATTATTCTTCCTGAAATATTGGGCTTCATGCCCGCAGCAACCCGGTAAAAATAAACCCCACCGGGGAAACCAGGAACGTCCAGCGACACCGAAGAAGAATTTTCGGCAGAAGAAAACATTTTTCTTCCCAGCATGTCATAAATCTCAATGAAAAAAATCCCTTCACTGCAATTGAAGGTAAATCTCTTATTGAGCGGGTCGGACAAAACGGTGAGTTGCGGGTTGGAGGAATTTTGCTCGGCTGTTGAAGTGATCACGGGCGGGACCTTTAAAATAAAAACATCCTTGCGCGTAGTGCTGCCCCAATTGCTGGTGAATACCGCCCAGTTACCGTCCTTGCTGATGCTGGCTTTAGGCGATGACCAATACGCATTGCCTCCCCCGTTCGCATTGTAATCCGAAACATAATCGCAGTGATGATGCGCCAGCCTGCGCACATTTTGCGAACCATCCGTGGCCACGAGCAATATTTCATTTTTGTACAACCCGGAATTCGGCAGCGTATTGGAAACATAAGGGCTGATCAATATCCAGTTCACATCATCGGCCAGGTGCGAGCCGTGATAATCCTGGCTCCAGTCATTATTGAAATCGAACACCGAATAAAATGCCGAAGGGTTTGTGCAGGTGCGGCCGAGCAAGCGATTGTTCCAGTCATCATGACCGAGTACGGTTCCGTTTCCCATGTCGCCATGGCCGGGCGCCCAGTACAAACCGGGAGTGCTCGGGTTGCCGGGCCCGCCATCCGTAATATCTGCGATCGTATTGTTCTGCAGGTCGGCAATGCGGGCCTGCACCGTAAATTGCCCGGAGCCGGTGAGTTTGATGATCAAATGATTTCCCGCGCGGTCGGGCTGACACTCGTCTGCATCCGTTTGATTGAAAATATAAAATTGATCGGTGCTGCTGCGCCATGCGAATACACCAGCCGTATTATAACTTGCATCTTTCCAGGTAAAACTGAAAAGATCATCGCTGGTATGGCACTTATTCATTTGCCAGCTTATCGCGCCATTGGGAAAAGCTCCACTCATATCCTTCACAAGCGCGTATGTCAGCGTGCTCACGTTATACGCGTACAGGTGCATGTCGCGGTCGTGAACGAAAATGATATCAGGATCAACATCACTCCATATCGCATCCTCTGCATTGGGCGCAAAACTCGAGGGGCAATTTCCGGCAAATGCCGCGCGCTTGTTCGCGATCGCAAAATTATTTGCATCAAAATCATAAAGCGTGGGGCCAATATTGGTTTGCATGATGTAGAGTCGCGTGCTGTTCATGTTCATGCAGGGCCAGTATGCGTAGGCGTGGTGGTTATCGTTCCCATCGTTGGCATCGGTTACGCGAAGCAAGGTGGTATTAAAAGTGGGATCGACAAAGGTTCCACCGGCAGGGGGTAATGTTGGAGGCGGTGGCTCACCGTGGATGTTGTGATCGGTGAGCTGTGCATGAACGAAAGTAGCCGGGAGGAAGAAAAGAGCAAATAAGTACTTCTTCATGAGTGAAAGGTAGAAAAAAAAGGGGAAAACATTTATGATGAATCCTCACGCGACCGCTTTTAACCCTACCATCGAACCCGGGTTATATTAACCGTATTCCTTCATCAACCCGGGCAGGTGAAAACGCAGAATAGAGCATTTTTGCCTATATTTATAAGGCCAAAAAGATCATACGGCTCCCGGCACAGGAGTATCGCTGTCAAATAAGAAAAAGAAACGCGATTTACCGGTTATCCATTTCACCCTACCTATGAGCTCGCCTTTTTTAAATAGAAAATTATTTGCAGGAATTCTTTTCGCTTTTGCGGGATCGTTTTCAAACCCGCTTTTTGCACAAGCATCCTTCACCACTATCGCAAATGCTTATAGCAACGGGGGTAATTGTTATGTGCTGACTCCTGACCTGGGAGGACAGCAGGGTGCCGCATGGGACAATACGCAGGTAAATTTATCCCAGCCCCTGACCATTCAATACAATATGTTCTTTGGGATGAATGATGCGGGCGCGGATGGAATTGCATTCGTGTTGCAAAACCAGGGAACAGGAGCCATCGGCCAGGCAGGCGGAGGTATCGGGTATGGCGGGATAATCCCCTCTGTGGTGGTTGAATTCGATACCTATCAAAACGGGTGGGACCCCGTTGCCGACCACGTTGCCCTTACCTTAAATGGAGACTACGATCATACATCCGGAACAAATTCCGGGAATCCTGTAGTACCTTTTTCTTTCAATATTGAAGACGGGAACTGGCATGCTATCCAGGTCAGCTGGAACCCTGCATCGTTCACCTTGCAGGTATATGTTGATTGCCAATTGATGCTGACCTATACCAATGATATTGTCAATAATATTTTTGGCGGAAATCCTATGGTGTGGTGGGGCTTCACCGCATCTACGGGAGGAGCCACCAACCTTCAGCAGTTTTGCTACGCACCCCCGTTCACGCTTACAACAAGTACAACCAACGTAACGTGTAACGGTTCATGCAACGGGAGCGCTTCCGTTACCAATATCACCGGGGGTACGGGTCCTTTCACCTATTTATGGAGTAACGGGCAAACCAATGCAACGGCTACAGGTTTGTGCGCGGGAACCTACACCATTGCTGTCACCAGCGCGCCAGGATGCGTTACTACGGACACTGTTACGATCACCCAACCTGCCTTGCTTACCGGAACAATTTCCTCAACCGATGTTTCCTGTTTTGGCGGAAACAACGGGAGCGCTACGGTTACAGCCGCAGGAGGAACACCGGGCTATGCGTATAACTGGGCTCCTTCGGGCGGAAATACAGCCACAGCAACAGGACTTACTGCAGGAACATATACGGTAACCATTACGGATGCGAACGGATGTACGGCCACGGTCAGCGTTACCATCACGCAACCCAACGCGCTCGCTCTTGCGCTGGCAGGTTTTGATGCAACGTGCAACGGAGTTTGCAACGGGCAAGCGGTTTGCATCCCCAGCGGGGGAACAAATCCTTATGCGTATGCATGGTCGCCAACCCCCGGAAATACACCCAGCATAAACGGCTTGTGTGCCGGAGTGTATACAGTGGTGGTCACGGATGCGAACGGGTGTACCATAACAGGCACTGCTACTGTAAATCAACCCACACCTGTTATTCTTTCAACGGCCAGCACCACGGCTCATTGCAACCAGGCAGATGGAAGCGCAACGGTGAATGCGAGCGGAGGAACTCCAGCGTATTCGTACCTCTGGAACAATGGGCAAACAACTTCTACAGCTACAGGGCTTGTCCCGAATACCTATACAGTGACTGTTACCGATTTTAACGGATGCACGGCAACCGCTACCGTTGTTGTACCCAATTTACAAGGGGTTGTTGCAAGTATTACCGGTTCCACAAATGCAACTTGCTTTGGAAGCTGCGATGGAAGTGCGAGCGGGAACGCAACAGGCGGAGTGGCACCTTACACGTATTCATGGACAACAACACCTTCACAAACTACGGCAACTGCAACCGGGATCTGCGCAGGAACATATACCTGCTACGTGACCGATGCGAGCGGGTGTTCGGACAATGCAAGCGTTACCATCACCCAGCCGGCACAACTCGTTCTTAGCCCGATCGCAGCACAAACAATTTGTATCGGTCAAAGCGCAAACATGAGTGCAGTTGCCACAGGCGGAACGCCCGCGTACACCTTCAGTTGGAATCCCGGCAATTTAAGCGGATCGAGTGTTACGGTTTCACCAACTGTTACCACCACGTATACGGTTTCGGTAACCGATGCAAATAATTGCACGGCCACAAATCAAACAGTAACAATAACCGTTGATCCTCCGTTGAATGTTATCGCCAATGGAACTACTGCAATTTGCATTGGAGGAAGCACTTCAATTTCTGCGATCGCGGGTGGAGGTAACGGAGGACCTTATGCGTACGTGTGGACCCCGGGTAATATGAGCGGGTCATCCGTTGTTGTTTCTCCTACTGCCACCACCACCTACACCGTGACCTTAACCGATAATTGTACGAGCCTTCCCGCAAGCGCAACGGTAACCATTACTGTTAACCCCTTGCCTGTTGTAACATTCACCACTTCTCCTTCTCCTGCCGAAGGCTGCGCCCCGCTTTGCGTTACGTTTAACAACACAACTCCAAACACCGCTTCATGCAATTGGGATTTTACGGCCGGCACTGCAGCAAATAATTGTAATCCCACTTTCTGTTTCACCAATCCCGGGAGTTATGATATCACACTCTCTGTAGTGGACAACAATGGTTGCGCAAACACACTGGTGATGCCCGCGCTGGTAAATGTTTGGCCCCTCCCGGTTGCCGATTTCACGATGTCACCACAACCCACTACGGTAATGAACGGAACAGTACAATTCACCGATCTGTCGACAAACGCAAGTACCTGGACCTGGAATTACGGAGATGTTTCGAATTCCTTTTCTTATTTACAGAATTCTTCCTTTACGTATTCCGATAGCGGAACGTACACGGTTACCTTGTGGGTGGAAACGATACACGGCTGTAAGGATTCCGTTGTAAAAACAGTGCGCATAGATCCGGACTTCTTCATTTTTGTTCCGAATGCCTTTACCCCGAATGGGAACGGAAGGAATGATACTTTTTTCCCGAAAGGCGTGGGCATGGATGCAAGCAGGTACAACATGTGGATCTTCGACCGCTGGGGTACCGAGATCTGGCACACCACTACCTGGGGCCAGGGCTGGGACGGGCGCGCTAACGGGGGAAGCGCTGTTGCGCAGGAAGATGTATACGTATGGGAGATAGAAATATTTGATTTCGCTAACGTCCCGCATACTTACGTAGGGCATGTGAGTCTCATCAAATAAATTATACACAAGCGAGATTCATCCTGACTTTTTCAATCGGGATAGCTCATTAAATAAATAACAGGGAGCGGCATCGTTTTAAAAGAAAGAGTTCTCAACTGGTTGAGAACCCTTTCTTCAAAATCATCATGCACTATTTAATGATCACCAATTTACTTCTTACGGTTTGCCGGCTGTTTGAAGATATCTCGTAGAGATACAATCCATCTTCAAGGTAAGAGAGATCCAGGGTAAGCTGGTGATGTCCTCCAGCCAACTCGGCTGTGAATACGGTCTTTCCGGCAGCATCATAAATCAGGAATTTCGCACTTATCCCTGCAGGCACTTCGTATTCCAACTGCATCGTACCCTTGCTTGGATTCGGATAGACATGCAGATACTGAGTACCCGTGAGGTCATTTATCCCGGTAGAAACAATGATCTGGATGGTATCGCTTGAGGTACACCCGAAGGAATCGGTCACCGTTACATAATAGGTTCCCGTATTGGTAACAGTAACGGACTGCGTGGTGGCACCTGTGCTCCAGGAGAACTGATCCCCCGGGTTTCCGGCATTGAGCACTACGAATGTGACCACCGTAGTATCGTTTCCTAAATTCACGAGGGGTGGCGTGTTCACTGTTATGGAAATGGTATCGCTTTCAATACAGGTACCGTTACTTACAACCACCCAATACACGCCAGAAGTACAAACGTTAATTGTTGGGTAAGTTCCACCCGTGCTCCAGGAATAAGACGTTCCGCCCGGAGTGTAGGCGCTGAGTAAAATACATCCGCAAATAGTGGTGTCCTGGCCCAGGTTGACCGCAAAGGTCCCGTTGGAATAGCTCACCGATATAGTATCCGATGCTGAACAGCCTATGCTATCTGTCACGGTAACATAGTAGATCCCGGTACTATCCACAGAAATGGTTTGTGTTGTTTCTCCGGTGCTCCATGTATAAAGCGCGCCACTTACTCCGGCATCAAGTAACACCGGATCATTAACACAAGTAACCATCACGGTGTCACGCCCGAGATCAACGGTAAGCGTTCCTGTATTAACGGTCACATTTATAGTGTCAGAGGCTGTGCATCCATACGAATTTGCGACATCCACGTAATACGTACCGGAAGCAGAAACATGTATGACCTGGGTAGTCGCACCTGTGCTCCATGAATACGTTGTTGCGCTGGTACCTGCATCAAGTGCCAGGAAACCGGCACAAAAAGTAACTGTTGTATCAGCTCCCAGCTCAACCAATGGAAGCGGGTTGATGGTTATTGTAACACTATCAGAAGCCGGGCAATTTCCGGAAGTTGTTAATGTAAGTACCACCGATCCTAAAGTGATATCACCCTGGCTGGGAACATAAACCGCATTCAAGGTAATATTGTCAGGCAAAAATGTACCTGTTCCACTGCTTGTCCAGGTGGCACTTGTTGCCCCTCCCCCAATAGAACCTGCAAGTGTTGCATCCGACCCGGCACAAATGGCCTGATCGTTATTGGCATTTGCTATCGCTGCGGGATTAATTGTAATAACCATTTGATCAGTGACGAATGGACATGGGCCCGAAGGATCATTTGTTGTGAGGGTCAGCGTGACAGATCCAGCTGCAGTATCAGTTGCAGAAGGCGTGTACGTTGCACTGAGCGTTATAGCATTCGGTGAAAAAACTCCTGTTCCACTGCTTGTCCATGATGCACTTGTTGCACTGCCACCAATTGAACCGGCAAGCGTTACTGTTGAACCCGCGCATATTGTTTGGTCAACATTTGCGTTGACAGTTGCCCCCGGGTTAATGGTAATCACCATTTGATCCGAACCAGATCCGCAAGGTCCCTGTGGATCATCCGTTGTAAGTGTTAATGTTACTGTTCCGGCAGTTATATCACCTGCCGAAGGAGTGTAAACAGCATTCAATGTAGTAGCATTAGGTGAGAATGTTCCCGTACCGCCACTCCATGATGCGCTTGTCGCG
>DATDFI010000332.1:0-4199 GCA_036522695.1 Bacteroidia bacterium
AGGGGTCTCTGAGCACCTGCCTGGATCGGCCCCTGCATCACCGGGCACGGCACGGGAAGAAGCATATCCGCTAAAGCTGCAGAGGAGAGAAGCAATGAAAAGTAAGGTGCGAAGGCCTTTCATAGGGTTATGCGAATAACAAATTTATACAAAAAATTCCTGGAATGAAAACAGGAGTTCTTTAGTTATGAACGGGTTGCCGGCAATGATCTCCCGGCCTTCAATAAAATTCTCTTTTCCTTTAAAGTCACAGCAATTCCCACCTGCCTGCTTCACAATGAATGAGCCCGCTGCTACATCCCAGGGTTTCAACCCATATTCAAAAAATCCATCGAACCTTCCGCAGGCCGCGTAACAAAGATCGGTGGCGGCCGAACCTATTCTTCTTATTCCCCGCGTGTTGAGCATAAGGTGCCGGAATACTTTTAAATATTCTTCGAGTTGATCAAAGTTAGTGTAGGGAAACCCTGTGGCGATCAAACTGTCGTTCAGCTTTTGTGTGCCGGTCACATGAATTTCTTTTTCATTTAAAAATGCCGGTGAAAATTTATGTGCGTGAAAGCACTCCTTGCGCGTGATCTCATACACCACACCGAGTATCACTTCATCCTTATCCACCAGCGCTACGCTAATGGCATAACAGGGAATGCCGTGAATGAAGTTGGTTGTGCCATCCAGCGGGTCGATCACCCAATTGTAGCGTTCGCCTTTTTTTGCGATCGTCCCTTCTTCCGCGATGAACCCGGCCTCCGGCAATAAAGCAGAAAGTCCTTTGACCAATTTCTCCTCTGAAGTTTTGTCCACGAAAGTGACCAGGTCATGCACCCCCTTGTGTTCAATATCTTTTTGTGCGATCCTTCCCGCTTCAGACGAGATGAAAGCTGCAATTGCTTTGATCGTTGCAATGGAATGCTCTGTTAACGTGTCAAGTTGCGCGTGGGTCAACTTTGGGGTGGATTATTTTCGGCAGGAGTAGCGACCGTTACAGGCATTGCATGTTTATGCCTCCTTTTGAAATACCAAATGCCGGACAATCCCATGAAAAAGAGAAGAGTAGCAATGAGTTCGGCTTGCGTGATGTCCATTCCTGCGATATGATAGGTATGATTCACCCTGATCTTCTCGATAAAAAAGCGTTCGAGCCCGTTCAGCACAAGGTAAAAGCTGAATAAGACACCCGGTGCGGTGAATTTTTTCCGGATCGACCACAGGAGCACAAATAATAAGATGGAAGCGATGGCTTCGTAAAGAGGCGTTGGCCAAACGGGCGGATCGAGCTGGGAACAAAAGCTCCCATCGCAGCCGGGAATGGGAACTCCATCGTGTATCACGTTGTGCGGATAATTGTAACTCCACATCCATTGAGGTAAAAAATGCGGGACGGGATGCAGGTTTGCAATGCCCCAATCTCCATCACCGGCCACATGGCAGCCTATGCGGCCCACCCCGTAAGCGAGAAAGAGCGCGGGGGCGCAGGCATCCATTACATGTGTAAGTGTTAAATTATTCTTTTTTGCATAAATAAGAACGGCAGCAGCGCCCACGATCAACCCACCGTACATCGTTAAACCGCTGAATGAAAAAATGGTTCCGGAAGGGTCTTGCATGAAACCATCCCAATCCTCGAACACAGCAAATAGTTTTGCACCGATCAAACCACCTATGGCCGCGAGAATGGTCATGTTGCCCACATGGTCCTGCGGTCTCAGGACCTCGTTCACCAGTTTCGGCTCATCGAGCTTGTATTTTTTTCGCTCACTTTCTTTTTCGTAATATTTAAAGAAAGCAAAGCCGGCCGCTCCCAATATTCCCGCAATAAAATTCCCTTCCAGCGACTTGATCGCTTCCTGTGTGTTGTCGAGCTCCGATGCACTGAAAATAATGTAGATGAGTTTATAAAAAACAATGAAGCCGATAATGGCGGACGTGATGAGTTCGACCGGTGTGGCTTTTCCTCCGCGCTTCACCTGTATGGTGCGACTCGCCAGCAATCCTTCTTTCCCTTTTCTCTGCAGTTCTTTTGCGAAGAAATAAGCGCAGAGTAAAAAGGCGATGGCCACAAAAAAACCGAAGCTCTGCACCACTTTCAAAGCGGGCAGGTCGAGATGGAAAAGATCTTTTACGAGGTAATATAAGTTAGGATACATAGATCAGGTGATCTCCACCGCTTCGTGGAAATTAATAGTAATGATGCCATCGGCATCCACCGCGCTGAGTTGAACCGGGATAAGTTTATTGATGAGTGAAGGATCGTAAGTTGTTTTTACTTTGATGTAGTTGTCCGTAAAGCCATGCATCATCCCATGGTCATTATCCGCTTCGAAGAGAACGGTGCGCATGCTGCCCGAATGCTGTTCGTAAAAAAAACGTTGCTTCTTTACCGAAAGCGTACGCAGCATTTTGTTGCGCTGCTTGCGCACGGGGATGGGAACGATCTCTTTCATCGCAACCGCATCCGTGTTCGCGCGTTCGGAATAGGTGAAAACATGCAAATAAGAAACATCGAGGCCATTGATAAAATTGTACGTTTCAAGGAAGTCTTCTTCGGTCTCACCGGGGAAACCAACGATCACATCCACACCTATGCAGGCATGCGGCATCACCGTTTTTATTTTGTTCACCCGCTCTACATACAGGTCACGCAGGTAACGCCTGCGCATGCGCTTTAAAATTTTATCGGAGCCCGACTGCAAAGGCACGTGAAAATGCGGAACGAATCGTTTTGATGTTGAAACAAATCCGATGATCTCGTCCGTTAAAAGATTGGGCTCGATGGAAGAAATGCGGAAGCGTTCAATGCCCTCAACTTCATCCAGCGCTTTTACCAATGAGAAGAAATCATTTTCCCTTTTTCCATTGTTCAGGCCGAAATCACCGATGTTCACCCCCGTTAGTACGATTTCCTTTACGCCCAATACTGCGATATCACGGGCTTGTTTTAGCACCTGTTCAATGTTCCCGCTGCGGGACGCCCCGCGCGCGAGAGGAATGGTGCAATACGAACAAGTGTAGTCGCAGCCGTCCTGCACTTTTAAGAATGCGCGGGTGCGGTCGCCATGCGAAAAGGAAGGAATGAATTCATTCACCTCGCTGATCTCGCAGGAATGGATCTCGGTGTGCGATCGCTTTTCGAGGTCCTTTATGTAATTGAGTATCTTAAATTTCTCTGAAGCGCCCAGCACCAGGTCAACGCCTTCTATCTTCGCGATCTCTTCGGGCTTCAACTGGGCGTAACAGCCCACTATCACCACGAAAGCATCGGGTGAAACATCAAGGGCTGAACGAACGATGCGCTTGCATTCGCGATCGGCATTCTCCGTCACCGAGCAGGTGTTGATCAAGTACACATCAGCCGGCTGATCGAACTCCGTTTTTGCAAAGCCATTCTCCAAAAACATTCTACCGATAGAAGATGTTTCTGAATAATTAAGCTTGCAGCCGAGCGTATGAAAGGCGACTTTTTTCACGAAGCGTAAAGATACGAAAAGAGTTAGGAGTCAGGAGCAGGGGGTGAGGAGTTCTTCCCGCGATTTTAGTCAAACGACTGCGATGACTTGGAAGAAAGCTCGATGAGCTGCTGGTATTCGGCAGGAGAGAGGTCGTTGTAATAAAAGTTCACGGGATTTATCTTTTCCCCGTTCTTGATCACTTCGTAATGGCAATGTGGTGCAGTGGAAAGTCCTGTGCTGCCCACGTACCCGATGATCTGGCCGCGTTTTACTTTTTGCCCGACTGTGCAGGCGATACGGCTCATGTGTCCGTACAATGTTTGGTACCCGAAACCGTGATTGATCACCACGTGGTTGCCATAGCCGGATTCACCGTCATCGGCACGTTCCACCACACCGTCACCGGTGGCGTAGATGGGTGTGCCCAGCGGAGCAGCAAAATCCATCCCGGGATGGAACTGCGCTGTTTTGTAAATGGGATGCGTGCGCCAGCCGTAGCCGGAAGGCTCATGGCGAAGGAATTTTTTGGAGATGGGTTGGATCGCGGGAATGGAAGCGAGCATCTTCTCTTTCCCTTTCGCGAGCTTGATCACCTCATCGAACGATTTGCTCTGTATATACATCTGCTTGGCGATGCGGTCCAGCTTTTTGGTGGTCTCAATTACGAGCTCCGAATTTTGATATCCCTGTAACTCCTTGTAACGGTCCACTCCACCGAATCCCGCCTTGCGGATGTTATCGGCAATGGGT
>DATDFI010000333.1:0-5643 GCA_036522695.1 Bacteroidia bacterium
ATATATACCTTATCGAAATAGGGGCTGATGGCCCGAGCCACTTCGAGGTAATCCCAGGGCCCACCGTTATTGGGGGTGAACGCTTTTCCTTTTTTTCTCGGGAAAATAACGGCAGCATTTTCCTTTTTCTTCCCGTAGACCTTTGAAAGGTCCATTACCTCCTGTCTTCCTTTTTGAAGCTGCCAGTTGCGAAATACGAACCAGTAAAGATCATTGTCGCCAATATCGAGAAACGGCTTTCCTGATGTGCGGGCTTCCGCGTAAAATTTATCGATCCCTTCCTTCACATCTGGCGGTGGGATCGTGCGGTTGGAAGCCGGGGGCGCTTCCGCAAAAAAATCACGGAGCTCATGGTATTTCCATATGATACTTTTGCCTTCTTCATCTACAAGAAAAGGCCGATGCAGGCCCATCCCGCAATAGCGGATCTTCACCCCTTTTTTATACAGGTGCGTGAGAAAAGGAAGATTATGCAATAGAAAATGTCCGAATTCACCTTTGAAAGGGCCATAATAACACTCGCGTTCACGGAGTGCCGCTCGATAAAAAGCGTTTATCTTCAGGTAAGCCTTTAGAACAATGCCGGCATACTTTACTTTTCCAAAAACATTGAGCGTGCGTTGCCCATACCAAACGGTGGTGGCACCTCCGGGTATGATCAATTCCTGCTCTGTGAATTTTGGGGTCATGTAATATTCAGGCCAGGGCCGCTTCTATCACTCCAACATTTCCTGCAGTCGTGAACCTTGAAGGATCGTACGAGTTATTAAACACCAGATCCCCGTTCTTTGCCTGCTCAAGCAATCCAAGTATGTCATGGGTGGTTATGGAATCGTTAAAAACAAAACCAAGCCGGTTGTTCTCTATTTCCGTACTCACTTGTCCGCGGGCGGTAAAAGCAAGCACCGGCCTGCGGGCACAAATGTAATCGAGGAATTTGGTAGGAAAACTGTGGGGGAAATCATCGTGTTTAAAAAAACACAGGAAATCCGCTTCATTGAGTTCCTTTTTCAATTGCTCTTCGGGTTTATAGGCTACGAAATCGACAAAAGAAAAACCATACTTCGCTGCAAATTCATGCACCTTGGGGTTAGCGCAACCAATGAAACGCAGCATGAATGGAGCCGCACCGCGGTCGCGCGCACCGGCCAGCGCACGTAAAAACGCTATCCAGTATTTCTCGGTCCCCTTATTTACCGAACCTGCATGAACGAACAGCACAGGCCCGCCTTTTTTTTTCTGATCCATCACCTGCATGTTCTCGCAATCCACCGTATTGACCAGTACCGAAACCTTCGAGGGATCCGCTACCGCCCGGTCAATATGCTTCTTCAGATCCTCCGAAGCGCATAAAATACGATCGCTGGTGTGAAACACCAGCTCTTCCTTCTCTCTTTCAAAATGCATCCGGTCCCCATCCAGCCCTGCAAAACCATAATGCGTGCCCCAGGTCCAGGCATCCCTCAGATCACAAATGAACCGTGTTCCGCTGAACTCCTTTTTGAGTGCGATGGTGTGATAAAGCAAGCTGAAAGGCGCGCCAGAAACGATCACCGCTCCTCCTCCCTGCCGCTGCAAAACATTGCGAAGGGCGGAGGTCAATATTTTCTCATCACGTACCGCCTCATCGTAAATGGTGCCGGGCACACGTTTTTTCAGGAACCGGGTATAAAAACGGTAGGATAATTTCCCAACTAATGTTCGCGGATAGCTTCTAAGCACATCCGGGTAAGATGAGGTTAACCGGATCACCTGTGATGACCCCAGCTCTGCAGCAAGCCCCTGCTCGAAAGTAAGAAAGGTTACCTCGTAACCTTTCCGGATCAATTCGCGGCCGTATCTCGACCACCTTCTCCCTCCTACTCCATTGCCAACGCCAAGGCGGTAAGTAACAATACATATCTTTTTGTTATTCATGGTCAACATCACGGCCAAACATGCCGATGAGTTTTTTCCGAACTTTCGACCAGAGTTTATAACTCTCGATATCCTCGGCAGGATTGCCCACATAAGTAACGTTATCGGGCACATTCCTGGTCACCACAGCTCCCTGCCCGATGGTAACATTGGAACCGATGTTGATTCCCTGTTTCACCACCGAATTCACTCCCATAAAAACATTGTCACCGATAACGGAGGATCCTGAAGTTACGATCATGCAGGTAAGAATGCAATTCTGACCCACAATGCAGTTGTGGCCTATATTCACCAGTGAACCTATTTTGGTCCCTTTCCGAATGATCGTGTCGTCAAGAGCGGATCGCCTTACGGTAGAACACGGACCGATCTCCACTCCGTCTTCGAGTACCACACCACCGATCTGGGGAAACTTCACAAATTCGTTAGTTTCTTTATCCAGTTCCAGCCCCAGTCCTTCGGTGCCGAGTGAAACATGTGTTTTGATCACGCAATCCTTCCCGATCCGGGTACGTGAATGGATCACCACATTCGGATGAATAACGGTTCCATCACCTATTTCAACATCCCTGCCGATAAAAACATTATCGCTGATCCTGATCTTATTGTTGCGCCTGTGTTCATGAACATAATTATCAAAGGCATCATCTTCCGTGTCAAAATATTTTCCGAGGATCCGGGCGTATATCAACCGGGGCTTTTGGTCGGTAACAAGATACGTTACTGAACGGCCCGCTCCAAAAGCAGGTGCCAGCTCGGCATTGATGATAACATAACCGGAAGAAATACGATCCAGCTGGTCAGTACCTTTCGCCCAAAGCAGGGAATTGGCATCGTGTTTTTTTATTGAACCCGGGTATAAGATGGGGTGACCCGTATCACCCAGCACCTGCAGCCCGAATTCCAGCGCCAGCTGCCCGGCATCTATTCCTTTTTTCATTTTTTTTCCAGTTTGCGCACGGGTATCCCCACGTAAGTACCGGGTCCCGGAATGTCTTTGTTGACAAACGACATGGCACCCACCGCAATATCTGGTCCTACACGCACGCCCCCTGCAATTTTAGAGCCCGCCCCGATGTAAGTGTTCTCACCGATCACTGTTCCATGTACCGTTACGCGTTTATGGGTCGATCCGAGTGTGATCACGTTAGGCCCCAAAAAGCAATTCTTTTTCAATGTAGCGTTGGAGGTCAGTATCGTGCCGTATTTGATCGTCACGTTGTCTTCAATGGTGCAATTCTCACCGGTACGTATGCGTCCCTGTATGATCACCTGCTCTCCGACTTTTGTGTTGATCTCGATCTCGCAATAACTGCCCACCAGGCTGTTGCTGCCGATACGAACACCTTTATGAAGGATCGTGTAATTGCCCACGGTAACGTTATCGCCAAGTTCCACGTCCTCGTGAATGATGCAGTAATACCCGATCTTGCAGCCTTTACCCATTTTAACACCGGGCGCTACAATGTTTGAGGAATGTATATTGTTTTCCATAATTGTATTTCAGCGAATGCTGATATTAGTGAACAACGTAACGGAGCACATTGAACGTTTCTGCATAATGAGTATTGATCTGCACACCTCTTGTGCGCGCAAGGGCGCGAATGAATTCTTCGTTCGCGTAGGGCCGGTGCGCCTGCGATCGGTATTCCATCAGCGCTTTTACTTTTCGTTGTATATGCTTTTCCTGCAGGTAAAAGAATGCACTGGTGTTGAATGTAACGTTGTTCCATGGCATCTCGTAACAGAAAATGCTGTTGAATTTGAAGGCGCGCAAGCCTTCCTGTGCGATGGTGAAATGATCCTGGTGAATATCGTCCGTTGAAGGCATGAACACCGCTTCGGGCCTGATCTTTTCGCGCAGCTCTATAAGTGTTTGCAAGATCTCCTGCCTGCGGTAATTGAACATCCTCACCTGGTATTCATAAAGAAAGAGGTTCTCTGGGCGTATCCCCAGGACGGAAGTGGCGGCTTTTACTTCGGTGATAAGAATATCAGGGGGAAATTCCTTTTTTACAGACTGTTCGCAGGCCGAAAAGGCCGCGTAATATACCTCGCAACCCGATTCGACAAGCCTGCTGATCGTTCCTCCGCAACCAAATTCACCATCATCGGTGTGGGGTGCAAGGACGAGTACTTTTTTGAATTCGGCTATCATATATGACAATGACAAATATAGTTTTTTGCGCAGTATCTTATGCGGGACGATCGAATAATTTGGTCCAGAACTCCTCCACCTGCTGAATGAATGATTCACGCGTATGTTCCTGCAGCACCAGGTTGCGGCTCGCGTTCGACATGGCGCCATGCCACTCCGGGTGAAGGATGTAATTTTTTAATGCCTGCGCCAGGCCATGCGGTGAATCTTCATCAAGTAAAAGACCGTTCACCCCGTTTTTAACGAACCAGCTTGTCTGGCCCAGGTTACGCGCTATCACAGCATTTCCGCAAGCCATGGCTTCATTGATAGCCAATGAAGGGAAGTTATCATAATCCTGCGTAGAAACATAACAACGGGAAACGCTCAAAACTTTTTCCATTCTTGTTTCTTCTTTCAATTCCACCACCTGTTCCAGCTTTCCTTCCTTTATCCTCCGTTGCAACTCCGGCAATAGCACTCCATGGCCATAGATCGCGAATTTCCAGTTCCCGAGCGGAACATTCAGTTCCTGCGCCAGGATACGCACTCCTTCAAGAAAGAAAAGCGGGCGCTTGGGTTCTACCAGCCGGCCTGAATACACCACCAGGTTCTGCTTTTTTTCAGCGGGCACGAAGGCTCCTGATTCGATATAACGCGAACGTATATAATAAATGAGCGGGTCGGGATGCAGGAATGTGAGGTGGTTCGCGATCTCGCTGAAACGCTTATTCCAGCACAAAAAGGCGTTCACGCGCACCTTCTCCAGCAACCTGCCATATGTTTCCTTATCCTTATGGTGGTGGGGATCCGATTCATCAACCAGCGAGTAAGCCGGACGCGCACTAACAATGGTGACAATGATCCGCGGCCTGAGGAATGCAGGGAGATTTCCAAGGAACCGGAGTTTTTCAAAATAGTACGGTGTATACGAACAAACATGCACCGCCTTAATACGTTTGTAAAGAATAAGAAAAAGCAGGTGCAGGTTTTCCAAAAGATGTTTCAGCCGGTTCGAATAACTTTTCAGCAATAGAACATCTTCCTGACCCGGCTTGAAGCGGCCTATGCCGATGAGGGTTTCCTTTGTATTCCTGTCGCATATAAAAAAGGAGCGGAACCGGGCAGGCCCATATTCCGAATACATCGAGAAAAAAGAAGAAAAAAAACGCTCGGCACCGCCACAATGTTTGCTGGTCACACCCAGGAGTAAAAAAGCAATACGTTCTTTTCCTTTTGATCGTACGCTCATGTTAAAAGGTATTTGCAAAACCGGCCAGCATGATACAACGCCAATCGGTGATGGAGGCGGTATCCACAAATATTCCCGTACGCTCCAACTCCTTTTTCGATTCCTTAACCATATCCTTCACTCTATTTTCGGAGAACCATTTTTCCTGTGGCGCCTCGAACCCGGTTTTTGTCTTATTCCAAACAATGGCTGTTGGCAGGTAAGGTTCCATCGCCTTTCGTTCAATATATTTTGTCCATCCCTCACAAATTTTTAATTCTCCCGGGATACTGAAAGCCAGTTCAACAAGAGCGGGACTCAGGAATGGCAAGCGCACTTCTACCGAATGTGCCATACT
>DATDFI010000334.1:0-5728 GCA_036522695.1 Bacteroidia bacterium
ATAGCGTTGGTCTCGCGTATGTTCGCCAGGAATTTATTACCGAGCCCTTCCCCTTTGCTGGCTCCTTTCACGAGGCCGGCTATGTCCACTATTTCCACCGTGGTGGGCACTACCCGCTCGGGATGCACCAGCGTTTCCAGCTTGGAGAGGCGTTCATCGGGAACGGTGATCACGCCCAGGTTAGGTTCAATGGTGCAAAAAGGAAAGTTGGCCGCCTGCGCTTTTGCGTTACTCAGGCAGTTGAACAGGGTTGATTTACCAACGTTCGGCAATCCAACGATGCCGCATTTCAAAGCCATATTTTTGATTTTTCAGAGCGCAAAGATACCATCATAAATCTTTGATGTATGCGAAACACCTGCATAATCACTCGGAGTTTTCAACATTTAATAATGTTTTTCAACAACAAAATCGCGCTGCGCTATTTGATTTACTTTTGACCTTTCCTAACGAAAACTCACCAAAAATATGCC
Organism: Bacteroidia bacterium; assembly: GCA_036522695.1. Lineage (GTDB taxonomy): Bacteria > Bacteroidota > Bacteroidia > JADZBD01 > JADZBD01 > DATDFI01. The sequence goes on from DATDFI010000334.1 coordinate 474, forward strand.
TTCAGTTGACGAATTAAAGAAGATCTGCACGCAGGTCAGGCGCGACATCGTACGCATGGTACATGCCGTGAACTCCGGTCACCCGGGAGGTTCCCTGGGCTGCACCGAATATTTTGTGGCGCTTTATTTCGAGATCATGAAGCATGACCCGAAGCGATTCAGCATGGACGGTGTGGGTGAAGATATTTTCTTTCTTTCCAACGGTCATATCTCCCCGGTTTATTACAGCGCACTCGCCCGCAGCGGCTATTTCGATGTAAAAGAACTTTCCACTTTCCGCAAGCTCGACTCACGCCTGCAGGGCCATCCCACCACGCACGAAGGCCTGCCCGGTGTACGCATCGCATCCGGCTCGCTGGGACAGGGATTGTCGGTTGCCATTGGCGCTGCCCTCTCCAAAAAACTGAACCACGATAAAGGTTTCGTGTATTCACTTCACGGGGATGGAGAAATGGATGAAGGCCAGATCTGGGAAGCCGCGATGTTTGCTGCTGCAAAAAAGGTGGACAACATCATTTCCACCATTGATGTGAATGGCCAGCAGATAGATGGCAGCACGAAAGATGTGATGGACCTGGGCAACCTCAAACAAAAATGGCAGGCTTTTGGTTGGGAGGTGCTTGAAATGAACGGAAACATTATGGAGGAAGTACTCGCAACTATACGTAAGGCGCAAACGTATACAGGCAAATCCAAGCCGGTGATGATCCTGATGCGGACCGAGATGGGCCAGGGCGTTGACTTCATGATGGGTTCACACAAATGGCATGGTGTGGCGCCTAATGATGAACAACTCAAACAGGCACTCGGCCAATTGCAGGAAACACTGGGTGACTACTGAAAACTATGAGCGCCAGGCACAGGACCTTTCATACCACAGGAAAATTCTTATTTGTTCTTTTCCTGCTTCTCTCTTCTTTCACGAAAGGCTTTTCGCAGAAGAAGCAACTCTCCCGCATACTTTTTGTTTTTGACGATTCCTTTTCCATGTTCGACACCTGGCAAACCGGGCAGAAGATAGATGTGGCCAAGCGTTTGTTATGCGAATTCCTCGACAGTCTAAAGGGCACCGATGATCTCCAGGTTGCGCTACGCTGCTTCGGGCACCAGTTTTCCCTTCGTCCCACGCGCAACTGCGAGGACACCAAGCTGGAAGTTCCCTTCGGGAATGTGAACGAGAATATCGAGAAAATGAAAACGGTGCTCAAACGCCTCGAGCCCATGGGGACCACTCCTATCGCGCACACACTCGGAAAATGTGCCGATGACTTCCCCAATACACCCGGTCGCAACATCATCATTCTGATCACCGATGGAATTGAGGAATGTGGTGGCGATCCTTGCGCAGTTTCGTATCAATTGCAGCAAAAAGGCGTGATCCTTAAACCCTTCATCATTGGCATAGGCCTCAATAAGATCTTTGCCGACCAGATGGGATGCATAGGGAAATTCTTTGATGCATCGAGTGAGGAGGGCTTCAAAAAAACACTGGACATCGTTATTTCGCAGGCCCTCAACAATACCACTGTGCAGGTGAACCTGCTCGACCAGGGCGGGCGGCCCTCGGAAACGGATGTGGACATGACCTTCTACGACCAGTATACCGGGGCCATCAAATACAATTACGTGCACACCATCAATTACCACGGGAACCCGGATACGATCCAGCTTGACCCAATCGGCACTTATCGCCTGGTGGTACATACCATACCCGAGGTTGAAAAGCAAAACATCACCCTTATCCCCGGCAAGCACAACATCATCGCCCTGGATGCACCGCAGGGATTCCTGCAATTAAAAGTTTCTGCCAACAACTACAGGGTGCTGCCCTGCATCGTCAGGAAAAAGAACGACACGAAAACGCTGAACGTTCAATGCTTCAGCGAAAAAGAAAAATACATCATCGGTGATTATGACCTCGAGATACTCACACTGCCAAGGATATACCTGAAGAGCGTGAACATTTCGCAAAGCTCCACCACCACTATCGAGATCCCGCAGGCCGGAACTTTATACCTGACCAAACCCACCCCGGGCCCCGGAAGCATTTACCTCGAGGACGGAGGCAAATTGGTGTGGGTATGCAACCTGCATGACGATCAAACGCAGGAAAACATCGTGCTGCAACCCGGCAAATACCGCGTGGAGTACAGGCAGCAGAACCTGAAGGAAGCCATTTATACAGTAGAGAAATCCTTTAAGATAGATTCGGGACAGAGCACGCAGGTTAAATTATACTAGAACATCCTTAAAAGCCCCATGAAGAAATACACATTCACTGAAAAAAAAGATACACGTTCCGGTTTTGGAGCGGGTTTGCACGAACTCGGAAAAAAGAATCCCAACGTTGTTGCGCTGTGTGCCGATCTTACCGGTTCGCTTAAGATGGATGCTTTCCAAAAGGATTTTCCCGATCGCTTTTTCCAGGTGGGCATTGCCGAAGCCAATATGATGGGGATAGCAGCTGGCCTTACCATTGGAGGGAAAATTCCTTTTACGGGCACTTTCGCTAATTTTTCAACGGGTCGTGTGTACGACCAGATCCGCCAGTCGATCGCTTACTCGGGGAAAAATGTGAAAATATGCGCCTCCCATGCGGGTCTCACGCTGGGTGAGGATGGGGCCACCCACCAGATACTCGAAGATATCGGGCTGATGAAAATGCTTCCGGGAATGGTAGTGATCAATCCCTGCGATTATAATCAAACCAAAGCGGCCACCATTGCCATTGCCGATCATAATGGGCCGGTTTACCTGCGCTTCGGCAGGCCTTCCGTTCCTGTTTTCACTCCTGCCGATCAAAAATTCGAGATAGGGAAAGCCTGGGTGGTGAATGAAGGAACTGACGTTAGCATCTTCGCTACCGGGCATTTGGTATGGAAAGCAATAGAGGCAGGTGAGCAATTGGCTCTCAAAGGAATTTCAGCCGAAATAATAAATATCCACACCATTAAACCTTTGGACGAAAAGGCCGTCATACTGTCGGCACGAAAAACAGGATGCGTGGTCTCTGCCGAAGAGCACCAGGCGAATGGCGGTTTGGGCGACAGCATAGCACAGGTACTCGCTAAAAACCTTCCCACCCCGATGGAATATGTAGCGGTGAACGACTCGTTCGGGGAAAGCGGGACACCGGACCAGCTGATGAAAAAATACGGGCTCGACAGCGTGAATATCGTTGCGGCCGTTGAAAAAGTGATGAAGCGGGCCGGTAAAATGGTTAATAGTTAGAGGTATTCGTTATTCGTGCCTGGCGAATAACCCTTAACGAATGGCTTTTAACTTAGATCATGTCCGGGGAACTCAGCGATAAGGAACTTCTCGATCAATTCCGTAACGAATCCACCCGCAACGGTGCATTCAACCTCATCGTACGTAAATATCAAAAACGTTTGTACTGGCATATCCGCAGGATCGTGATCGACCACGATGATGCCGATGATGTGGTGCAAAACACGTTTATCAAGGTGTGGAAAAACCTTGAAGGCTTTAAAGAGGATTCCCAGATTTATACCTGGCTCTACCGCATCGCCACCAATGAATCGCTTACTTTTTTAAGGCAGAAAAAGGCCGACCGCAATATCCCGCTTGACGAGGTGGATCACACCCTCTCCCACTCGCTTACAGCCGAACGTCACTTTAACGGTGACGAGATCCAAAAAAAGCTGCAGATGGCGATATTGACCCTGCCGGATAAACAACGTATCGTATTCAATATGAAGTATTACGAGGACATGAAGTACGAGGACATGTCGAAAGTGCTGGAAACCTCGGTGGGCGCCTTAAAGGCATCGTACCACCATGCGGTGAAGAAAATAGAAGAGTATTTAACAGCGGGTAAATAGCATAAAAAATCGTTGAGTCCCATTAAACCTTTGGCTTTTAAGCGCATCAAATCAAAGTAATGCAGGAAGAACTGAACATACCGCATGATTTTGATGATATGGAGAAATACGCTCCTGCCCTTGCGAAGATCGCGAAGCAGCAGCCTTTTGACGTACCACCGGGTTATTTTGAGGCGAACGAGCAGTTCATCCAGGCGCATGCGCATCTGTTAAGTTTGAAAAAGGATAGGGGCTTTACTGTTCCGGAAAATTATTTTGAAGAGTTGACGGGTATCATCAGCGACCGCATTTTCCTGCAAGGGATAAGCAGGGATGACGTGCCTGAAGGATATTTTGATGAGTTGCCGAACATCATCCGGGGCAAAATCTTTCTCCGGAGCCTTGACAAACAAAACGCATTTACCATCCCGGAAAATTATTTTGAAGAATTGCAGGGTAATGTAGCCTCGCGTATTTCACTTGAATCACTGAAGAAGCAGGATGCATTTGAAGTTCCCGGAGGATATTTTGATGCGCTGACCGGCAAGATCGGGGAACGTGTACAAGAAGAGAAGAAAGCCCCCGTTATCATCCGCCTGTTCCGCGAAAATGTGCGTTACATTGCTGCAGCCGCTTCGGTTGCCTTGATCGTTGGTCTTGCTTTTTACCTGCAGCGCGGCAATACTACCGTGAATGAAAATTTGAATGGAAACGCTTTGGCCATGCACGTGAATGTCCCTACCCATGATGACATTAAACGTTACATACTGGAGAATGTGAGCGAGGGCGCGATACTGGAATATGCCGAGGCGAATAACATAGTGCCGAAAAAGGAAGTGGCTGTAGAAAAGATCGAAAAGAAAGATGTGGAGAATTACCTGCTCGAGAATAATGTTGACGTAAGTGAACTATAAGAAAACAATGCGCCAGTTGAAAAAATATTACTTTTTTGTTTTGTTCGGGATACTGTTGAGTGTGGGGGCTGCCGCCCAGGGCAAGAAAGACGCTATTGAGGTGATCAGGGTGAAATGGATCACCGATTCTTTGCGCCTCACCCCGCTCGAAGCGCAGCAGTTTTGGCCCCTGTACAACGATTACCAGCAAAAGCTCGAAGACCTGCGCGTGCAGCGAAGGCAGGCCCGCAAAAACATGAAAGAGAATTTTGAAGGAATGAGCGATAAGGACATCGAGGCTTTTATTGACCAGGAACTGGACTTTAAGCAGAAGGAGCTCGATCTTGCCAAAGATTTTCACAAGAAGATGAAAGCCGTGCTGCCCATGAAAAAAGTGGCCTTGTATTACCGCACCATCGAGCAATTCAACAAGTGGATCGTGGAGCATGCGGGACAAAAGAACGGACCCAAGTAGCGATCACCAAAGGGCAGTTTTGAAATTTTCAAACACAATGAAGAAGGGAGCTTTCTTTTTACT
>DATDFI010000335.1:0-3954 GCA_036522695.1 Bacteroidia bacterium
ATGGCCAGGTCGCAGGTACGGTAGCGTGCAATATGCCCGCGGTTGGTGATCACCACACTGCCGCTCACATTGTTCCGGTCCACAAAATAGTGATCGGGTATAAAATTGATCACGTTCCCCGAGTCGGGATAGCTGCTGCCACCGGGGTAAACAATTATTACACTTCCTCTCCTGAAACGCCCATCCGAACAAAGGCAATCCACCGTCCCGAAATTCACGGTCATGGTATCGGCATCCGCTGCGTTAGCTGTGTCCCAAACCATACCGGCACAGGCACAAAAAGGGCTCAGGGGGATCCCGCTCCGGAAAGCATTCAGTGTTCCGTTCCAGGCCTGGTCGCCCAGGGTCGCAAAATCATCATAACAGGCTTCCACCCAGGCTACATTAATAGCAGTGGCAGTATTGGTATCGGTAGAAGTGGAAGGGGGGGTGGAAGGAGGCGTTGAGCCCTCGTCATTTTTTTTATGGCAGCCGGTTTGCAACAGCGATAAGGCCATCACAATAAATACGGAAATGCAGGTATAGAAACTTTTTTTCATCCTTTAAAGAACCGGGTAAATGTCCCGGGTCATTCAATTATTCGTGCTGCAAAAAGGGGATGATAAGAATCTTTCAAAGGTATAAAAAAGCAGGACGAAAAAAAACGGAATTGTGCCAACAGGAAGGGTTATTCCCACGTATGCTTTACGTGATGAATGAGAAGCTTTTTAACTTGCGGTGACGATATGGCACAAAATTACCGGGGGCATGAACATTGACAGGAGCGCACGCATGCAAACGAACGAATTAAAGGCGGAAAGGGATAAGGTGATCAACAGCCTGGTATTCCCCTCTTTGTTTGTGGGTTTGCTTTGGCTGATCTATGCGGCCCAACAGGTTTTTCACGCGCCTTCGGAGTGGTTCGGGTTATTCCCGCGCGCGTACAGGGGCATACCCGGTGTGCTTACTTTTCACCTCGTACATGGCGGTTTTTGGCATTTGTACTACAACTCCATCGCTCTCTTCGTTTTGGGAACGCTCACCTTTTATTTTTACAGGGGCATTGCCTTCACTGCCTTTTGCTGGATCTATTTGATGACCGGTGTGTGGCTGTGGGCTTTCGGGCGCGACAATTCCTGCCATATAGGCGCGAGCGGGCTGGTGTACGGGTTATTGTGTTTTCTTTTTTTCAGCGGGGTGTTCAGGCGCGACAGGCGTTTGCTCCTGGTTTCGGTGCTGGTGCTTACGTTTTACGGAAGCCTGGCCACGGGGATATTTCCTTTAACGCCCGAGATCAGCTGGGAAGGACATATGATGGGTTCGCTGTCGGGCATCGCTACAGCATGGTTCTATCGTAATGAAGGACCGCAGAAGCAGCAGCATTTCTGGAGTGATGAAGAGGATGAGGATGAAAAAAAGTGGGGGATAGGGGAGAAGAGGTTTCATTAAGCCAGGTTTACGGTCTCAAGTTTACAGTCTCAAGTTTACAGTCTCAGGTTTACGGTCTCAGGTTTACAGTCCCGGGTCTCGGGTTTGCAGTTGTGTGAAAACCGGAGACTCAAGACTATAAACTGCAAACCCTTTTTAAGTTATCCACATTCGCAACAGTTTTTTAACAATGGCTTTACAGCTGTGCAATTTGAAATACCTTAGGCCCTTATTCCCGCTACAAGATGTTGAACAGGAAGGGCGAAAAGCAGCTCGACTTTGTGTATGACCTGTTTTGCAAGATGACCCGGTACGATATGAATTATCTGTACCATGGCGACTTCACCCCTGACCTGACCACCGGGATCTTATCATTTGCAGAGACCGCACTCGATACCATCGGGGAATCGAACAAAGTGCGCAAAAAAGTTTATTTCATCATGGTGGAATCCCTGCAAAACATCACGCGTCACCAGGAGGTGCCTGTAGCGGCCAAAGATGTTTCCAGTTTTTTCATTATCCAGGGAATCAATAATGCGTATTTCATCACTTCGGGCAACACCATTTCCAATGAGAGAATGCGCTCGCTGCGCTCGAAGCTGGATATGGTGAACAGCCTTGGCCCCGAGGAATTGAAAATTTACTCCAAAGAATTATTGGAAGCGGGCGAACTTTCCGACAAAGGAGGCGCGGGGCTGGGATTGATAGAGATGGCCCGCAAATCGGGGAATAAACTGCTGTATGATTTTCAAAAGATAGATGAGGGCAATTGTTTTTTTTATTACCAGATAAAAGTGGCTTCGCCCGATGAAGCGCCTGCAGTGGATGAGAGCTACAACGACAATTTCGACAATGCGAAAGCGCTGCACCGTTTATTCGTTGAAAAAAAGCTGAACATCGTTTACCAGGGTGGTTTCAGCAGCGAGCATGTGCAGGGCGTGCTGGCCATGATCGAGAACGGTTTCAGTGAGCGCGACAGTAATTTTATCCAGAATTCGGCTTACCTGGTGATCGTGGAAATGCTGCACAATATTTACCGTCACGCCTATTCTTTCGAGATCGATACGGAAAGCAAGCCGGGTATTTTTATGATCGCGAACGAGAACGATGCGTATACATTGATCTCCGGGAACCTGGTGGGCAATGCGCATATCGAATCATTGCAGGCAAAAGTGGAAGCGGTGATCAAAAGCAGCACAGATGAGATCACTGCAAAGATGAAACAGGTCACCCGGCTGGGCGGGCACAAACCCCAGAGCGGGCAGGGAGCAGGATTTTACGATATGCACCTGAAAACCGGGAACCGCATCTCCTTCGAATTCATTCCCGTTAACGAAGAGTATTCTTTCTTTGTTTTGAAAGCGGAAGTTTGAAAATGCTCGTTTCACTCGCGAAATTAAATGGTCATTAGGTCGTCATTAATTGTCAGTGCCGATCACAGCGAGGCAGCGAGCTACTTCTTCACAAACTCATACGGCATAAAATCAATAAAATCATTTACCGATACCGTGATCGAGACCACCTTACCGTTCTCCACCTTGAAAGGAAACTTTTTCACCCCGTATTCCGGGTCACTATAAGTGCACACGAACGAATTATTTTCCAAAAACTTCAACTCACCGCGCAGGTTGTGGTGATGCGAGAGGTACATGTACAGTTTGCCGTTCTCCAGTGTGATCTTCATGTCGCCATAAACGGAGTTATGATAATCACCGGTGAAAGCTTCGGGTGATAATTCGAATTTATTTTTTCCTGCGATGCTGTACCACTGTTTGATCTCCTCGTCCTGCTTTTTCTCGTTGTATTTCTCCCCGCGGCAATACAGGTCGCTGTAGTTGCGGTAAGGCAAATTCATGTACGCATCAATGATCTGCTGGCGCAGCGCACCGTAAAAATAATTCGCATCGGTGTTGGTGAGTACCACAATACCGAGGTCCATCTCAGGGATAAAGCAAACGGTAGTTACAAAACCATTCGCGCCACCATCGTGCGAGATGATCTTTTTGCCATTATAATCTTCCATGAACCAGCCCATGCCGTACGTTTGAAAATGTTTGGAAGGAAAAAGAGGATTGGAAGGATTACCGGTGATCATTTGTGCGGTTCGTGTCATCTGCAGCACTTCGAAGGGAAAAATTTGTTTGTTGTTGTACCAGCCGCTGTCGAGCTGCATGAGCAGCCAGTTGGAAAGATCGCGCGCACAGGAATTGATGGAAGCAGCCGGGCCAAGATTGTCCACGTTCACGTAAGGCATCACCACCAAACTCCCGAACTGCATGGTGTAAGGCTTGCAGGCATTGGCATCGCTGTTGATCTTTTCCCATTGCGTGGAGGTGCGCGTCATGTTGAGCGGTTTGAAGAAATGGTATTTCAGGAAATCGTCCCAGGATGTATCGGTGACCAGTGGAATAAGTTCGCCCGCGGTTAGGAAGGCCGCATTGCAATAGCCATAATGACTGCGGAAGCTGTACACGGGTTTTACATTGCGCAGGTTATTGATGATCTCCTTGCGTTTGAGGTCGCAGCCCCAGTTGAGCATATCGCTCT
>DATDFI010000336.1:0-5094 GCA_036522695.1 Bacteroidia bacterium
GGTGTATGTATTTTGAGAAATACTTGCGCTGAAAGCAATGGCATTGCTGTCGCACACCGGCAGCCGCACACGCCCCGTAAGGTTTCCTCCGTTCACATGATTACTTACCAATGTTAAGCCGAGCTGATCCACCGAAAAGGCCCACCCGCTCATACTGCCTTCATTTATTCCCAGAACATTTGCTGCCTGGAAGGAACCGGAGACCCCGCTATGATCGATCAGGAAATTATTGGCGAATAGTTCAGTGCGTGCATTTCCTTTCGATAATTCGGGAGGCAGCTTTATTTTGAACTGCTTCATGAAAAACCCTTGCCAGCTTTGCGGATCCCCCGAGTAAAAATAGGAAGGAGGAAAAACCATGTCGGGCGCATTCTGCAATTCACTCATGTCAACAATGGCATCGGTCACGGAAAAGGAAACATCACTTAGTCCACGAACGCAAAACGGGGTTACAGTGATATGCGTAATAAAACTATGAATGTCTGTAGTGTTTATCTCGAATTGCGCTTTCACGGTTTGTTCGTGTGTGGAAGTGGAATCGGGATAGATCATTCCCGGCTCAAATTCGAAATAGCCTTTCAGGTTCACTGAATGAAAGCCATTGCAATCCCACTCAACATAATTATGTCCATCGGGTTTGAGCACCAAAGCTAATTTCGGCCCGATACGAATGCGTGTTTCGCTCACTAAAACAAGGCGGGTGTTGTATCCCATCGCAACGCCTTTTGGATTGAATAGAATATTTCTCGCTTCAAATGCGATCTTCTGATCGGAGCCGGGGAATTCAAGCGCCATGTATGCATTGAAGTACGCTCCATTGGGTTTGAATTTGGCACTGTCGATCGCGATGATGTAGCGGGTAATGCCTATCTCTTTTACAATGCCAATAGGAAGTGAAGAAACAGAATCGGGATTGAGGTTGCCTACCAGGCGGTTGTTCTCTTCCACTTTGTTGCAAATGGAAAGAACATAATCCACGGCAGGATTGTGAGTGCTGTCAGTAATAGTGGAAAAAACTTTTCCGGGCAGAAGGAGAAAGATCCCGGCCGCGAGAAGGCAGAACTTTTGTGTTTGGTTCATTCCAGTAAAGGAATAATGGGTGGCAAGAATATGAAAAAAATTGAACCTGTAGAAATCCAGGAATATGGAGCTGCCTTACACTTTCAGCTCTTTCTGGTCCTCTTCCAGCACGCTGAAGTCGACCTCGTTGCCTTTGTGGTTCTTGGCGCTGTGTATGCTGGCATTGAGTTCGAAGCCCAGCAGCAAAATAAGGGAATTGAAATAAATGAAGAGCATGATCACGATGAGTGCGCCAATGGAACCGTACAGTTTATTGTAGCTGCTGAAATTGTTCACGTACCAGGTGAAGCCGAAAGAGGCTACCACCGAAAGTACCGTAGCAAAGCTGCTGCCGGCCGAAAAGAACTTCCATTTGTTCTTGCGGGCGGGACCCAAATAATAAATGAGTGAAAAGAAGATAAAAAGTAAAGCGAACAGCAGGATCCATCTTCCCGTAGCAATGGCATAGTACCAAAAGCCATGGCCGGGATATTTTTCAGTAAGCACAATGAGTCCTACCCCGAGGATGATGATGAGCGTGGTGATGATCACCAGGGCGATGGAGATCATGCGCGTTTGCCACCAGCTTCGTGTTTCCATCGAGTGATAGGTTTGATTGAAAGCGCTGATGAGCGCGCTGAAACCATTGGTGGAGAACCAGAGCGTGAGCAGGAATCCCACCGATAACAATCCCGAGTGAGGTTTGGTGATGATCTCCACGATGGTGTCTTCGGCCGTTTTAAACGCATAACCCGGCATCACCTTTTGCAATTGTTCGAACAATACTACCTGGAAATTCTTTATCGGTACATAAGGTATGAGCGTGAAAAGGAAGATCACCGAGGGGAAAAGGGTCATGAAAAAATAATACGCAACGGAAGTGGCACGGGTAACCAGTGCGCCATGCTTCAATCCTTTAAAAAAGAAAAGGCCTACATCGTGCAGGGGCAGCTTTTGAAAGCCGGGTACGGTAATGCGCTTGGTGAGTTCGATGAATGCACTTACGAAAGGGATCTTTTTGATGCGGTCGGAAAAGCGGCTCATACATCAAAAGGCTTTTAAACTAAGGTCGAGGCTGCGGTAACTGTGGGTGAGCGCACCGATCGAAATATAATTCACACCGCTCAGCGCATATTCGTGCACATTTACTTCGGTGATACCACCCGATGCTTCCGTTTCAAAACGTCCCTTTACGATCTCCACGGCATTTTTCATTTCGAGCGGGCTCATATTGTCGAGCAGGATACGATCCACTTTCCCGGTTTGCAGGACTTCCTGCAGCTCTTTCATGTTCCGCACTTCGATCTCGATCTTTAGTTTTTTCTTTTTCTTTTTGAGATAAACATTGGCCGCTTCGATCGCATTTCTTATCCCACCGCAATAATCCACGTGGTTGTCCTTGATGAGGATCATATCATAAAGACCGATGCGATGGTTCTCGCCCCCGCCTATCTTCACGGCCCACTTTTCAATGAGGCGCATGCCGGGTGTGGTCTTGCGCGTGTCGAGGACCTTTGTTTTGGCGTCCTTGCAATGATCGACAATGCGGTTGGTCAGCGTTGCAATGCCGCTCATGCGCTGCATGCAGTTGAGCACAAGTCTTTCGGCAGTAAGTATGCTTCGGTCGTTTCCGCTAACAGTAAGCACTACATCACCGGGTTCCACTCTTTTCCCATCGGCAATAAGCACTTTTACGTTGAGTGCCCGGTCTACTTTTTTGAAGATAAGCTGTGCGAGTTCAACACCGGCAATGATGCCGGGGTCTTTCACGAGCAGGCGCGCGCGGCCTTTTGCGCGGGCGGGAACGCAGGCGAGCGAGGTGTGATCTCCGTCACCGATATCTTCTTTTAATGCGTTGCTGATGAACCGCTCCAGGAATGGGCGGGTAATGTAAGCGGGCTTATTCTTCGGTTTCAATGCGAAGCTGCTGTATGGTGTACAGCTCGCCTGTCTTCTTCAACAGGTAATACGTCTTGAATGTTCCTGCAGATGTAACGAGCGAGCCGATGGCAAATTTAGCACCATTCTTGGAAAGCCCGTTGTGCACGAGAGAAAAAGATTTGGGAGTATGTTTTGCAAAAAAATCCTTGAGGATAAGTTCGGCCTGCGCTTTACTGTAAACGTCCTCCTGGTCGATGATCTTCATGTCCACGTTCGCCTCGAAATACTTCGCGATCTCCTTGTAGTTCCCGGTACGGAACAAAGCGGCTATGTCTTCCGCTATGTCGCCCACAGGAGGAATGAAGGAGAACAGGAGAGTGAGTACCACAGTGCCCAGTAAAAAACGTTTCATTGCTGATATTTTATTTGTTTGTAAACAATTATCAAGCCAAACTTTGACGAAGAAATATACCTGTTCAGAGGCAAATTTATACTTTTTTTGCAGCAAACACCGGGATATGAAAGTGAACCTTTTGGTGATCGCTAAAACAGAAGAGGCATGGCTTCGCGAGGGAATTGCCGTTTATTTGAAGCGCCTGGAGCGTTACCTCGATGTAAAGCTTGAAGAACTTCCTGCGCTGAAGAATGCAAAGAACATGAGCGAGGAACAGCAAAAACAAAAGGAAGGAGAAAGCATTATGGCACAGCTGGAGCCCGCTGACAAGGTTATTTTACTGGATGAGCGCGGGAAGGAGTACGATTCAAAGGCCCTGGCTTCCTTTATGCAGCAGCAGATGAATCAATCAGTGAAACGTTTGGTGTTTGTAGTGGGAGGGCCGTATGGTTTTTCGGAGGAGCTGAAGCTGCGGGCGAACGGTAAGCTGTCGCTCTCTAAAATGACCTTCTCGCACCAGATGGTCCGCCTGTTCTTTACCGAACAATTATACCGGGCCATGACCATCCTGAAAGGCGAGCCTTATCATCACTCATGAGCGGGAACGTTCCTGCTCCCATTTCCAGGCGGTGCTCATCATATCTTCGATGGAATACCTGGGCTTCCAGCCGAGTAATTTTTCAGCTGTCGAGCAATCGGAGTAGATCGCTTCTACATCACCGGCCCTGCGCGGACCAATCCGGTAATTCAGCTTAAGGCCACTTACCTTTTCGAAGGCTTTGATGGCTTCAAGCACGCTCACCCCTTCACCTGAACCAAGGTTGACCAGGAAATGATTTTCACCGCTGTTCTCTTTTTCCATGAATTGAAGGGCCTTCACATGCGCAGCGGCAATATCGCAAACATGAATGTAATCACGGATGCATGTCCCGTCACGGGTATTGTAATCGCTGCCATGCACCAATAGCTCTTTTATCCTGCCTATGGCCACACCGGTGATCACCGGTACAAGATTTTGCGGTGGATTGAGCGGTGATTCCCCGTTGAGCCCGCTCGGGTGAGCGCCTACCGGATTAAAATAACGCAGCGAGATGCACTTCACGTCATGATTTTGTTTAGCGAAACGCTGCAGCATCTGTTCTCCATCCTGCTTGGTTTGCGCGTAAGGCGACTCCGCCATCCCGATAGGCGTAAGCTCATTCACCGGCAAACGGCTGATGTTCCCGTACACGGAGCACGAAGAAGAAAAAATGAAATACTTAACTCCGTGCTTTTTTGCGGCATCCAGCATGTTGCGAAGCGAACCGTTATTGTTGTTAAAATATTTTTCGGGATCGGCAACTGAATCGGGGACAGATTTGTAGGCCGCAAAGTGCATGATGGCTTCAATATTTTTTTCTTTTTCAAAGATGTCATTTGTACGCACAGCATCACAGAGGTTAACATTGTAATTGCGCACCTCCTTACCGGTGATCTGTTTGAGGCGGTCGAAAACACCCGGGGTGGAATTGCTGAAATTATCGGCCGAGATCACTTCTGCATTTTTATCGGCCAGCAGTTCGATGAGGACATGAGAGCCAATGTATCCCGCTCCACCGGTGACCAATACTTTTTTTGCGCTATCCATGATCCAAAATTAAGTTATTTCAATAAGCCTTTATAGATACGGTGATATTCTTCAGCGCCTTTTTGCAGGGAAAATAATCTTTCGGCCGCGTCACGAAAATGTTGTGATGGAAGAGACAGCAGTGGAATGAGTT
>DATDFI010000337.1:0-8028 GCA_036522695.1 Bacteroidia bacterium
GGTCCTTTATCGTGATATCCGCAGTGATATTTCCCTCCCCGCTCCCGAGTGTGATGTTTTCTCCCGAGGGAAAAGAAACATGGAGCGTGCCTTTATCCATTTTCGCCAGCATATTTAGTACCAGCGATTCATAAAATGTACGTTTATGTGTGAGTGTGATGGCTTGCATGTTATCTGTGAACTACTAATGAAGTACGAATATACGAATGGGAACGATTGTTTACTTACGATAAATGGGCAAGAAAAGATCTTATTATTTTTTATAAGGCCTTAGCACATCCCGCTGCAGATCTTTATGATCGGCCTTCTTAAAATAAGTGATCTTTTTCAGCCAGAGCTTCATCGCATTCCAGTGAATAAGACCGATCACCTGCAAAGTGATGAAAGGAAAGCGGATCGAGTACCAAAGTAACCTGCCGTTGGTTAATTCCTTTCTTTTCCCGGTGAGCGTACTGATGAAGATCCGCCTCAGCCCCCCCGGTTGCGAATCATCTTTTTTATGATCATCGATACGAATGTTCAGTTTGTCACCGGGAACCTCCAGGTTGAAATCGAAATTGGCATCATGGTCGATAAAAGGCGATACGTAAAAATATTTCGTGGTGTTCAGGTGGAATTTTTTTCCATCGAAAGTTTCCCCGCTTAAGAAATAGGGCTTCATTTCATGAAAAGTATTGCTTACTTCCACCACGGCACATTTCAGTTCTTCACCGTCATAACAATAATAGAAGGACACAGGATTGAATTGGTAACCGAAGGTGCAGAGGTTGGTCATCAGCATGATCTTCGGCTGCTTCAACTCCACGTTATTTTGCTCCAGGTAATCGAGTATGTGTTCCTTTATTTTTTTTGAACGATCAGGGCCTTCTTTCGGAAACTGCAGGTGGTCCTTATCCCGGAAGTTGAAAACATTAAAGCGATTCCTGCTCACGAACCATAATTTTTTTGTGAGCATATCCAGTTCATCCAGGTCGATGTAGAACATGAAAATATTATAATGGAACCGGTGCTGTTTGGGCTCCATGCGGTGGTGCATCACTTTTGCTCTGTATAGGCAGCTGTTCATTGGTTTAGAATGCGCGTCATTGCGAGCCTTTTTCTTCAGCGATTGCGTCAATAATACTATCGAATTTTTTATAATAAACCAATTTATGGACCCTATATCTCGCAGTGAAGGACCCCGGATAATAATTGGCTTTATGCCTATGTATCCTCCATTTGAGATCGGGCGTCACTCCAACATACAACGCGGTGTTGGTGTTATTTGTCATTATGTATATGTAACCTCCTTTTTTCATTGGTTTTTAATGCCCTCACGCGGGCAGATTGCTTCACTCGCGCTGAAACGCGCTCCCTCGCAATGACGCACGCCCTGGTCACAGTAATTTACACAACTCCACCGCACTCATCAGCGCATCTTCATGAAATCCATAACGGAAATAACTGCCGCAATAGTAAAGCGGGCCGCCCTGGTTAAGTTTTTGTAATTCCTTTTGGGCCTTTACCGCCTCTACATCAAACAGGGGATGGGTGTAATCAATGGTCTTTATGATCTTGTCACTCGCGATATTCCCGGGATCATTGATGCTCACGAAATAATTTTTTTTGTCCGAAACGCCTTGCAGTGAATTCATCCAGTAAATGGTACTTGGAAATATTTCCTTTCCCTTTTTCTCAATGCGATAGTTCCAACTGCTCCAGGCTTTTTTTGTTTTCGGCATTACACTCTCATCGGTATGAAGTGTGGCGATATTTTTTTGGTATTTGAACTTACTGAGCAACCTGTTCTCCGCTGCCGTAGGTCCTTCAATCATCGCAAAGGTCTCATCGCCATGCGAGGCGAAGATCACCTTGTCGAACGTGCGTGTATTTCCTTTTTTGTCAGTCACAATGGCTTTCCCGTTCTCCCTGCGCACACTCACTGCAGGGTTTGAAGTTTCTATTTTTTTCTCGAACGGTTTGATGATGATATCCCGGTACGATTTACTGCCATTCACCACGGTATACCATTGATGCTGCGTGTTCAAACCAAGAAATCCATGATTATAAAAGAACCGTACCAGCGTTTTGGCAGGGAATTCCAACATCAGGTCCATGGGTGTGCTCCAAACGGCCGAACTCATCGGGATAAGATATTTCCAAACCATGTCCTCACCGTAGCCGTTCTCTTTCATATACCGCCCCAGCGAATAATTATCATAAGCAGGATTGTCGAGTATTTTGAGGCTTTCTTTGTTGAAGCGGGCTATCTGCATCAGCATGCGGACGTGTTTGATGCTGAAAATATTTTTTCGCTGGGCGAATAACCCGCTTATTCCCGACCCGCAATACTCCAGCCCGCTCGAAACATGCTGAACACTGAACGACATATCCGTTTTTTTTGTCGGCACATTCAGTTCTTCGAAAAGTTTTGTAAGCAAAGGATAGGTCACATGATTGAAAACCATAAAACCCGTGTCGATGAAAACTTCCTTTCCGTTTTCATCAACGGTAACGGTATTCGTATGGCCGCCTGCATAATCGTTCTTCTCAAAAATGGTGAGGTCGTATCTTTTTTGCAGCAGGTGAGCACATCCCATTCCTGCTATACCTGTTCCTATTATTGCAAGTTTCTCCATAAAATGAATTCAAATTACTTTAAAGCGATCTTTTTGCAAATCTCTTCCAGAAATTCCTCTATCACGTAAGTGCTCAATTGTCCTCCGGGACCGTTCAAATTATAATCAAATCCATGCGTGGCCCAGGGGAGATGAAGATACTGATACTTCACCTTGTGATAAGCCAGTTTCTTTGCGAGCCTGTTGCTGTGCTCGGGCGAAACCATACAATCATTCCCTCCATGAATGAGAAGAGTGGGCGGAACCCCGGGTTGAACAAATTCAATAGGAGAGGAATCCTGGAATTTTTGCGGCATCTCATCAAAAGTTCCTCCTATATAATCCGACATTACCTGCCTCGAGTCCATCACCAGCGGGTTGCCGGGAATGGACCAGCCCCAAACCATATTGGCCGGTGCATAAAAGGAGATCACGCCTTTGATGTTTTTTCTTATCGACATCACATATGCAGAAAGCAAAGCGATCTGTCCTCCCGCTGAGCGCCCCAGCAGAACCAACCGGGTGGGATCGATGTTCATGTGCACCGCGTTTTTTTCAATGTATTCTATTGCATCCAGCACATCCTCTGCCGGGGCAGGATTATGATAGGTCGGGGCAAGACGGTAATTGATGGCGATCACATGATACCCCTTTTGGGAAAGATGATGGTTCAGTTCGGGCAATTGCTTACTGTCGCCCGAACTCCATGACCCGCCATGGATCACGAGCACGCAGGGAGAAGGAGCGGGATTGGCAGAAGGATAATGATCAAGTTTTAATTGAAGCCCCTCTATTGTTTTATAACAATAAGTATTGGCCGGAGATGTCTTTTGCCTGTGCCCGAATAATTTTAAAAAGGAGAAAGGAGATCGTTTATTTTCCTTTTTCAGTTCAACTGCCATGAATGCTGAAGTGAGTACCGGGTAAAGAAAGAAGACCACTGCGCCTATGGAAAGTATGGATCCGCCATAACTGGCGTAAATGAAAAAATTGGATTGGTGTGAAGGAATGAACAGGCCGGAGAAAAAGATAAGCAAGGCAGCCATTGCGAACTGCAAAGGGAATTCAGAAGCGCCAACGGCCAGTTTCCAGGTGAGGTAGGAAGGAGCCCGCATCACACAAAGCAGGGAAGTAAAGAAGATCAGAATACTGCAAACCAGCCACAATATTTTAAACGCAAGCATCGAACTAAAAATAGGTATTTTAGCAGTACATGTATGTACGAAAAGCATGAGTGCACGGATCTTGCTGGCAGAAGATGAAGAGAACCTGTTGGCGACCATTAAGCTCAACCTTGAGCTGGAAGGCCACCACGTTACCGCCTGTGCTGACGGCCGCTCCGCCATCGATACATTTCGTGCTGCGCGTTTCGACCTGGTGATACTGGATGTAATGCTGCCCGAACTGGATGGCTTTACGGTTTGCCGCACCATTCGCCTCGAGAATGCGCAGGTGCCTGTACTTTTCCTCACCGCTAAAAATTCGAGCGATGATAAAGTAATGGGGTTGAGGACGGGCGCTGACGATTATCTCACCAAGCCGTTTCACCTCGAGGAATTTCTTTTACGTGTGCAAAATCTTTTACGCAGGTCGAAGAGTGTGGAGGGAAACAATTCCCTTTCATCTGTTTACCGGTTCGGGAATAACCAGGTGAATTTCATTACCTACGAAATAAAGGACCGTCACGGTAAAATGCGCGAGATCAGCAAACGGGAGATCATGCTTTTGAAATTGCTTATTGAAAGAAGGAATGAAGTTGTTTCGCGCGAGGACATCCTGCAAACGGTATGGGGTGTTGACGTTTACCCGACCACGCGTACCATCGATAATTACATTCTTGCTTTCAGGAAATACTTTGAGGAGAATCCTAAGGAGCCGAAACATTTTCATTCGGTACGGGGCGTGGGATATAAATTCACGGAATGATCCTTGTAATACGCGAGTAGCTCCGTACATGAATAGACCCTTATTCCTGCTTTTTATTTTCATTTCTGTGACGGCCCCCGCCCAAAACCTGGTGATGAACCCGGGTTTTGAAGATACTACCCGCGCTCCTTCGGTGGGGTACAATCAAAAAGGCGCAGGCACTCCGTTAGTGAAAGGCTGGTGGGTGGCGACCAGCGGAACTTCCGACTACTACAATTCCGATCGCTCCAGGAATTATGCCGCTACCGATCCCAAAAGTGAATTGGTTCCAAAAGCGCACAGCGGGCAGGGGCGTGCGGGATTCATCGCTTACACAGGGGCCGGCACCTGGAAAAATATCTGGTCAGAGTATCTCGAATCTCAGCTAATACAACCTTTACAGGCCGGCAAAAAGTATTGCGTGAGTTTTTACGTGAAGCTCGATAGCGGTTCGGGTTATTCTGCTTCGGACCTTGGACTTTGTTTTTCGGGGAACGAGATCGTTTCATACCGGCATTTTGCGTTGCGTAATGAGCCCCAGGTGGTATGCAGGGATGTGAAACTGCTGCGCGATCGCAGCGGCTGGTCCAAAATATGCGGGTATTACACTGCACACGGTGGCGAACGATTCATAACGATAGGTTGTTTTGAATTCAATGGGCTTTGCCCGACCGAGAAGAAGCTGGAAAGGCTGAAATATCCTACCTTCAAAAAAATGGCCTATTACTACCTCGATGATGTGGATGTGCACGAGGTCATTTCAAACGAGAATTGCTGCGAAACGAGGAATGCAGGTGTGGTTGCTTTGCGGAATTTTGTTTTGCTTGTCGATGCATCCGGGTCCATGCACGATTCTCACTACATTGAATTAGTGCAGCAGGAAGTTTTCAATTTAACTGCAGCCCTGGCCCCGGGCGACCGGCTCTCCATCCTGTTATTCGGTACCGATACAAAATTACTGTTGAAGAAATGCATGGCGCATCAAAGGGATTCGGTGCGGCTTGCGCTGAATGATATTGCGCGGGCGGGCGGGACAAATATCAACATAGGTTTGAACGGTGCTTATGCTTTGATGGACGAGTGTTATATGAGCGGGCTCGATAATCGTGTTGTGCTTTTTACTGATGGAAAATTCAACATGGAAAAGGGAGAGGTAGAGATGATCGAAAAGCATTTTAAAGAAAAGTTGATTTCCCTCCATTGTATTCAATTCGGGAAAGAGCATAACCGCGCGTTGAAGAATTGCGCTTCAAGGACCCATGGGAGTTACGAACGCACGGACCAGTACAGTCTTGCTTACGTTCTTCACAAGCAAGTAACTTTCCCTGAGTGTTCAAAAGAAATTAACAGGAGAAGGCACAGGGCCTGGTGGAGAATGTTCTCGGGATATACTTTGTTAATTGGCGGAGTGGAAGCGCTCGTGATCGTGCTGGTGGTGGATCATAGCCGTGAACATCAGTAAGACGTGGCCGCTTTATTTTAGGATGAATATTTTGTTGCGTTCCTGGTTCATCACTATCAATATGTTTTCACTGACAAAGCCCAGGGAGGGAAGGAAGTATTCATCTTTTAACGGTACATGCTTTTCCGAAATAACCTGCCTGGTAGCCGTATTGAATTCAAGGACAGATGCATTTTTATCAATAAAATACAGGACGAATAATATATTCCCTTCCCGCAGCACGTCACCCACATAAAACCGGTCCTTGAATTTTTTCGAATGGAATAATTTTTTTCCACTCGATCTTTCGAGTGCCATCCCGAGATCGAATACCGATGAATCGTTGAGGTCGATAATGTAGGGATAGCTTGTATAGAAGTAGAGTTGATCTTTAATGAGCGCGGTCATACTTTCGTACCGTTCCTGGCGCTGGCTAAAGAAGGCCGGTACAACCAGGGGTTCAAGTTTTTTATACACCAGGTCTCGTTTCGACCGATCCCAGGAAGAGATGATCTTGTTGTCCTTTGCCGCCTTGTCCCTGAAAACCGTAAAATAATAGTTTCCTTTATGAGTAAAGAAGGGCATGGTGTTATCGAGAAAATATCCCGTTGTGGTTTCCATACTGTCCTTATGTATGTAATAAGCTCCGTGCGGTTTCCCGTTCACATAATTCAACATGTAATAGAAATTACTGATGATAGTATCTCCACCCCTGAACAAAGGGTAATTGAAAACAGTGAATGCATGTAGGGTGTCTCCTTCGTAAAAAAGACCTTCAAAATGAGGTTTATCCTTGTGAAGACTTTTGAACAGGGGAAGGAGTTGCCGGTATACTCCCGTATCGAGGCCGGCCATGTTCATCAATTGTATTTTACTGATGTTGGGTTTTAATACCTGGAAACCGGCCGAATTCGCAAGCAGGTCCTTTGCATTGGTCACTACCGCTTTGTTGAGAAGGTAGTCATAAATAAAAATATGCCCGTCCTCGCGTTGGACATTGATCCTTTCCGAAAGTGTAATGGAATCGAGGGGAACGCTGCTGATGCTGTCGCCATAAGTTATCGCCAAAGCATTCATTTCAGCGCGTTGTTCAAAAAAGCGGTTCAGCGGGAAGCAGAGCAATTCCCGTCCTTCTTTTAAAAAATGGCAGGAGGAAACATTCAATGTATTGTACTTCCGAAAGAGGCTGTCTGAATAACAGACGGATGTGTTCGTAAGTTTATTGAAGCCTTCAAAGCCATCGGTATATTCTTTGAAAAAAGCCTTGTTCTTGGACTCCACCACAAGTGTAACGGCAATGTGCCGGTCAAGCGTTCCAAGCTGGCCGAGGGGTGCCGAGCAATTGATGCAGTCGCTCGATTGAAACGCAATGAAAAGAGCATAATCGCCCGCCCGGGTCCGGCTCATGGCTAGAAATACCAGTAGTAATGATGAAATGAAAATTTTGTTCTTCATAAAAAATGGCAGAGCAGCTTTTTAGCTGCCCTGCCTTTGGGATCAATATTGGCAATCGTAAAATGTAACGTCCTCCTCTCCGCAGGTATCGCAACCCGTGGTGGAGTATGAGCTTGCTGTAAATGTTTCAGGTGAACCTCCCGGAACGTAAACATTTAATGCGGATCCCGCATTTTTGATCTTTACGCAGGTTTCCTGGCTGTTCTTGCATTTAACGGTAATGGTGCCGAAAAGCACTGTGCTGCCTGAGTAGGTGCCCTGGATGGTCACATCCGCCCATGACCATACGAATGCCATGACCAGTGCCGTAGTTAATAATGTCTTTTTCATGTCCTTTGTTTTTAGGTTTGCTATTACTTAGACAAGGTCACGTCATACCCGCCTTCCACGTCATTCGGCTCGATGTCGTAACTGTTGAAGTCGACTTCCATGGTTGAATCGTCTTCCAGGGTGATGGTCCCGTGGTAAGTGGTGAGGGTCCCCGAAACGATCCGGATACATTCACCGTGCTTGCGGCATTTTACATAGGTGTTGCCGCCCGATTGAGTGACCTTTGCTTTTCCTTCCACCACTACATCTGCTTTTGCGCTGCCCGCTCCCAGGAGTCCCAAAAGCAGGACCGATGATAAT